>JBGTIS010000381.1:0-11346 GCA_041745535.1 Cyclobacteriaceae bacterium
GCGGCAGATTCCTGGGCTTCAGCGTCAAAGTACAACAAGGCTAAAAGCAATACTGTGCACAAAAATGTCCTGAGTTTTTTCCAATGAATCGTCTTCATTATTAAATTGATTGCCAGTAAATAAAGTTAAATCGGAAGCACCGGTTCTATGTTGCAAGAATGCTGCTTCCTCCTTCGTATTCTGCCAGTTTCTCCCAGTTAAACTGTACCCCAATGCCAGGCATATTCGGTGCTACGGCCCGGTAATTTTTTACCACTAACGGTCGGGTTGTATATTCATCAATCGGAAAGCTGTGCACTTCCAGCCATCCGGCATTCGGTTGCGCCGACACCAGACTTACATGCAGTTCCTGCATACCGTGCGAACATACCGGAATGTCGTACTCTCGGGATAATTCCGCTGCTTTTAACCATCCGGTAATACCGCCACAATTAGAGGCATCCGGCTGAATATAGGAAAGCCTGGCCTGCTCAAAGGCATACTCAAACTCATGGATGGTGTGCAGGTTTTCCCCCATGGCCAGTGGAAAACCTGTTTTTTCCACTATTTCCGCATACCCCCTGTAATTATCAGGAATGATGGGTTCTTCAAACCAGGTAATGTTGTACGGTTTAAATCCTTCAATGGCTTCAATGGCTTTTTCCACACTCATGGAATAATTGGCATCTACCATAAAAGTAATATCATCTCCAATCAGTTCACGAACAGCTTTGATTCGGTCTATATCTTCCTGTAGGTTCTCTCTGCCAATTTTTATCTTAACAGCATGAAATCCTTTGTCCAGATAGGCCTGCATGTTTTTCAGGAGTTTTTCCAGGGGGAATCGCAGGTCTATCCCCCCGCGATACGCCCGGCAGGTATTACCGGCACCACCCGCCATTTTCCAAAGCGGTTTTCCGGCTTTTTTACACCGGATATCCCACAGTGCGATGTCTACCGTAGAAACAGCAAAAGCGGCAATCCCGCCCCTGCCTACATAATGAAGGTGCCATTCCATGAAATCATAAATACCCTCAATATCATCCCCGTTTTTTCCCAGCAGGGCCGGTGCCAGGTCATGGTCAATCATGGCCTTGATGGCATGGCCGCCTTTTCCACCGGTGTAGGTATAACCTGTACCTTCACTGCCATCTGCCAGGGTAATGGTGGTGGTTACCAGCTCAAAATGGGTATGGTCTCCGTGTTTGGCATCGTTCAGCACCTCTGGCAATGGCACCCTGAATAACTGAGCGTGTATGTTAGTGATTTTGCTGTTCATTTAGGCTTTATATTTCATGTAAAAGGTTTTCTTCTCCAGGTACTGCTCAAACCCGTATTTACCATCCTCACCACCCGTGCCACTCAATTTATAGCCATTATGAAATCCCTGGTGCTGCTCCCCATGCCCCCGATTGATATAGATTTCACCAAATTCCAGTTCATCGTTGCAACGCATAATGGTGTTCATGTTATTGGTAAACACCATAGCCGCCAATCCATACCTACAATCGTTGGCATAGCCGATTACCTCATCAAAATCCTTAAATTTAATTACGGGCAGAATAGGGCCGAATGATTCCTCATGAACAATGGTCATTTCCTGGGTTACTTCTGTCAGGATAGTGGGTTCAAACCAATGACCTTTTTCAAACTGCGCACCTGCTGGTCTTTTTCCCCCGTAAGCGATGGTAGCGCCTTCTTCTTTGCTTTTGGCAACCAAACGATCCATATTATTGATCTCCGACTGGTTGACTTTAGGCCCAAGATCAGTGCCCGGGTCCATGGGATCGCCTATTTTAAGGGCTTTTACCCTGGTCATGAATTTATTCCATAAAAGCCTCATAAATATCCTCATGCAGGTACAGGCGTTCGTTGCAGGTACACACCTGACCACAGTTATCGAAGCGGGAATGTAAGGCGCCATGGACCGCTTCATCCAAGTCCGCATCAGGGAAGACGATACAGGGGGCTTTTCCACCCAGTTCTAACTGCACATGGATGAGATTTTCAGCAGCGGTACGGAAAATCTGTTGTCCGGCAGGGGTGCTGCCCGTCATGCTTACCATTTTGGTGATTGGGTTGGATACCAGGGCATTGCCTAATACTTTCCCGGTACCGGTCACAATATTGAGTACGCCTTTGGGCAACCCCACCTTATTGGCGATATCACCCAGTTCAAGGGTAGCCAGCGGGGTTTCTTCAGTGGGTTTCAGCACCACACAGTTGCCGGCTACCAGCGCGGGACCGGTTTTCCTTCCGGCCAGTGCCAGCGGAAAGTTCCAGGCTGTAATGGCCACCACCACCCCTCTGGGTATTTTTTGAATCCGGATTTGTTCGTTCTCATTATCAGAAGGCAGAATGTCGCCTTCTATCTGCCGGGCCCAGTCGCAGGCATATTCAATAAAAGTAGCCGTTACTTCCACTTCCATTTGCGCTACCCCAATCAGCTTGCCCTGCTCTTTTACCAAAAGCTTCGCCAATCGGTCTTTGTTTGCCCTGATCTCAGCGGCAAAGGCCCGCATGATTTCCGCTCTTTTTCTGGGTGGCACTTTTTTCCAGGTTTTCTGGGCTTTTTCCGCTGCTTCCAGGGCGATTCGCGCGTCCTTTTCTTCGCCCATCTGAATAGTGGCCACTACGGATTCATCGGTAGGGCTAAAAATATCCGCTTTTTTACCGGAAGAAGCATCCAGCCACTCCCCATTGATAAATAGCTGATAATTTTTTATTGCTGTCATATTGATTCTCTTTTAGGGTTGTATGTATTTAATTAAAAATGACAGAGTCTGAGATTGAGAATTTTATCTTCCCATCCAGCCACCATCTACCAGCACAATGCTGCCATGCATATAATCGGACGCTTGTGACGACAGAAATACGACAGGACCCGCGAAATCACCAGGTTCTCCCCATCGGCCTGCCGGGATTCTGGCCAGGATAGCGGCTGCCCTTTCCGGATTGTTTCTTAAAGCTTCCGTATTATCGGTGCTGATATACCCCGGGGCAATGGCATTTACATTTACGCCCTGGCTTGCCCATTCGTTGGCGAAGGCCATGGTCAGTTGCCCGATCGCTCCTTTGCTGGCGGCATATCCGGGTACGGTGATGCCCCCCTGAAAAGTAAGCAGTGAAGCCGTGAAAATGATTTTACCACTGCTTCTGGCTACCATCTCTTTGCCAATTTCACGGGTAAGAATAAACTGGGCATTCTGGTTCACCTCGATTACCTTATCCCACATCTCATCGGGATGCTCGGCGGCTGGCGTTCGCAGGATGGTGCCGGCATTGTTTACCAGAATATCAATCACGGGAAAATCGGCTTTTACGGCTTTAATAAACGCATACAAGGATTTGCGATCAGAAAAATCGCAGGCATACCCTTTGAATTTCCTGCCCAGGGCTGTTACTTCTTTCTCCACCGCACTGCCTGAATGTTCCAGAGAAGCACTTACTCCAATTACATCGGCTCCCGCTTCTGCCAGCGCAATTGCCATGGCTTTTCCTATCCCTCTTTTACATCCGGTTACCAGGGCTGTTTTACCGGTTAGTTTAAATTGTTCTAAAATGTTCATTTTTAATCTTTATGTGTAGAATTAATCCTGGCATTTGATAAGGTATTTCATGCCTGCCGGGTTTTTATCAATGGTTTCAAATACAGCCTGTATGTTTTCCAGGTTATCTACTTTAGTGATCAGCGAATCGAATGGTATTACCCCGGAAGCGGCAATGCGGATCGCCTCTTCATAGTCTTCTTCTTCATACAACCGAGCGCCCAGCAACTCTATTTCTGACCAGAAGAATTTAAACAGGTCTACGGGTTTCTTTTCTCCACCGTGGATGGCTACCATCACGATTCTGGCCCGTACGTTTACCACTTCGGTCATGGCCGCTACACCAGCTGCGGAACCCGACACTTCAAAAACACAGTCCATCATCGCCTCCTGCGTCAGTGCTGAAACACGATCTTTCAGGTTCTCTTTTACGGGATTAATGGTGGTAAAACCCAGATTGGACAGCAGTTCCAGCCGGGCCTCATTTACTTCTGAAATAATTACCTGGGCACCTTTTTCTCTCAGCACAAAAGCGATCAGCGTTCCGATGGGGCCCCCACCAATTACCAAACAGTGCTCACCAGCTTTCACTCTCCCGATTTTTACATCGTGGCAGGCCACAGCCAAAGGTTCTATAAAAGCGCCATGTTTTAAGGACAGGCTTTCCGGCAACTCATGCAGGGTATACGCCGGTACGGTCCAGCTTTGCTGAAAAGCACCCGGACTATCGATGCCGATAAACTTCAGGTTTTTACCCACATGCGGATGTCCTTTGTCAAAAGGATGGGCCTCGCCAAATTTCAGGGGACGCACCGCTACTTTATCTCCCACTTTTACATTTTCCACTCCCTCTCCTACTTCGGCCACCACGGCAGAAGCTTCGTGACCCACAATCTGCGGAGGCTTTACCCGCTGATCCATTACACCATGATAAATGTGAATATCAGTGCCACATACGCCACAATAGGCCATTTCTAACCTTACTTCACCTTTGCCTGGTTTTATCTCCTGGCTTTCGCCCAGGCTGAATTTCCCCTTTTCTTGATAATATGCTGCTTTCATTGGTTCTGTTAATGATTTTGTAATTAGTTCTAGCTTTAAAGAATTCTTCCCTAATCAACCGAAAAATACGGTAAGGTTAGTAAAAAATTATAATTTTTATCAGGGACTGAAAGGCTGAAATCCTTCAAATCTTTTGATGCGTTGCCAGTCTTTGGTAACATACTCATGTGTTAAACCCCATTTCAAAGCTTCTATCGGGCTTTTGTCATTATCTACCGATTGATCCAAACCTGCTGCGGGCGGCCCCCATTTAATGTGTGATTTAATTTCGAAGTTAATACCATCGGGCGACCACTGTATGGTGTTTCTTTCAGGACCATCGGTGATGATCAGAGCGGAAATACCGCCTTTATACGGCCAAACCCACAGTTCATGACCAGAGTTGGTAATCGGGTTATAATCGGATTTTACGTACGGTCCTTCCAGGTTATCGGCAATGGCTACACCCCATTTAATTTCTCTGCCGCCAAAGGTTTTGCGCTCTCCCATCCGTTCTCCTTTGTAGTAAAGATAAAACTTGTTGTTATAGTAAAGCAAAGTAGGGTCATGCGCCTTATGGCTATCGAACGACCCCTGACTTTTAACTTTAAAACGCGTATCCTCCTCTCCCAGCCATTCTCCATCGTCCGAAGCGGATAGAATGGGAGTGTCCAGTTTTTTAAAAGGTCCCTCCGGCGAGGATGCGATGGCCATGCCTACCTGGTTTTTCACTCTGTTGGCATAGGGGGCTTTTACCGTTTGGTATACCAGCACATAGTTGCCATCGTGCGTCATGATATGGGGTGTAAACACCGACCGGTCATCATAGGCTCCCGCAGGCCCCCGGCCTACGGCTCTGCGCTGTTCTTTCCACGTCCAGCCATCTTTGGAGGTGGCAAACCAGACTTCTGACTGATCCCAGGGGAATACTTTCTTTTCCGGATCGCCGGTACCAAAACCAAATGTTTCATCCGTAGATTTGGTATAGTACACGTAGTAGGTATCGTTCACCGTAATAATATCGCTGGGGTCTCTGCGATTAACCCCTTCCTCATACGCCAGATCCCCTTTCAGGTCATACTCTTTAAATTCCAGGTACCACTCCGGACCCTGATTGTAATTTCTTTCCAAAGCACGCTTTGAGGCGCTGCTCAGTTTGCCATCCCTGGGTATGGCTAAAAAACTATACATTGAATCCGGGAAATCCATACTTGTTGCTGTCTCTTTTTCTTCAGATGAAACACTCTATTGACACCCGGCCATTCCTATGAGGGTGAATATTACAAGCGCATTATCATGGTACGGCTTTCAACAGTGCTTTGAAGTACAATATCGCTGCTAACTTCACGCAATATAAAAATGAGGTTACCAGGCTGTCTAACAACGAAAATGAGTTTATACAAGGGTTTCCCACGCGTCAGCAGATTTATACCCGTACGGAAGCAGGCCACTCCTTTCCTGAATTTTATGGATATGTGGTGGATGGTATCTTTCAAACCCAGGAGGAAGCTGATGCCCACGCACCCAATGGTACCTACAACCAACCGGGTAACCTGAAGATCAGAGACGTGGATGGCGATGGTGTTATTACCCCTGATGACCGGACCTACATTGGCAATCCGCACCCCGATTTCACTACCGGATTGCGATTGGGGCTTGAATACAAGGGTTTTGATGTGGCGGCTACGTTTTATGCCAGCGCATTGGGGTTAATAGTTTAAATCCTTCTCCTGCAGACGTGGGGCGGGCTTCCCAATGGGCAGCCAAGGCATTTAAAGCCAGGGCGCACCTTTTCCAAAATGAGTTCTCTGAGGCCAAACCGCTTTTGGATGATATCATCAATAATGGACCTTTTCAATTGGAAAGCACTTTTTATAACAATTTTGATGAGGAGCACCAAAATAATGGTGAAAGTATTTTTGAGATACAGTATTCAGTGAATGATGGCGCTGGGGTTGCTAATTCAGGGATTGACCACCAGACTTTGTATCCCAGAGGTACGGATGTAGGCTTGTGCTGCGCGTATAGCGCGCCATCGTTCGATTTATTCAATGCCTTTAAAGTAGACGCGAATGGCCTTCCTATGCTGGATACTTATCAGGATAACCTGCTTACCGAAGACTATGGCAAACTGGATACAGATCCGTTTACTCCCACCGATCAGCTGCTTGATCCAAGAGTGGACTGGACCCTGGGCAGACGAGGCATTCCATTTTTAGACTGGGGCCCGATGAGCGGTAGCGACTGGATGCTGGATCAGTTGAATATGGGGCCTTTTCTGAACAAAAAACTGATGTGGTACCAAAGAAACAAAGGCGAAATTTCTACCCAATCCAGTTATTGGGCGGCCGGGGTTAATGGCAATAACTTCCGCGTATTAAGGTTGGGTCATGTACTATTATGGCGGGCAGAAGTGGCGGTGGAAGAAAACGATCTGGCTACTGCCCTCGCTTTGGTAAATAGAATTCGCGAAAGAGCCGCAGATGATATCCTGATGGGAAAAGTACTGAACCAGACTTTCGGCGCCGATGACCCGATCGAGATAGATGAAACCCAGCCGGCGGCTAATTATAAACTGGGATTATATACGGCATTTCCCGATCAGGAATACGCGAGAAAAGCTGTTCGCCATGAGATGCGGCTCGAATTCGCCCTGGAAGGCATGCGCTTTTACGACCTGGTTCGCTGGGGCATTGACGCGGAAACCCTGAATACCTATCTGGGTAGTGAACTGGCAGGGGGAAGATTGCCCTGGTTGCAGGGAGCCACTTATACAGCCGGACAAGATGACCACTGGCCTCAGCCCATGTGGGCGGGGATTATGGTATTTACGGTAACCTGGCCTGACGGAAAAAAAACAATAATCGACAACCCTGCAATCAATGGTATTACAAAAGTTGATTATTCTTCTGCTGAGTTGGCAGACTACATTGAAAGCAAAAAGCCAACACCCTTATTTTCTGACATTACCCAAGCTGCTAATTTACATCACAGGCAGGATGAAATCCCTTATAACGATTTCGGCAAAGAACTTCTTTTACCCCACAAATTATCAGAAAACGGGTCTTTCGTATCAGTGGTTCCGCAGGCAGGGAAGCTGCCCTGTATCTGCAAAATACGGCAGGGAAGTTCACCAGTCATTCCATTCAAACCTGGGTAAAAGACAAGCAATATGAGGATCAAAAATCTGTGTTTTTTGATGCGGACAATGACGGAGATCAGGATTTGTATGCGGTAAGCGGCAGCAATGAATTTGAAAATGAAAAGTTATACCAGGATCGTCTGTATATCAATGATGGAAAAGGAAACTTCAAAAGGACAATGGATGCCCTGCCAACTATTAGTTCGAGCGGATTAGCGGTGGATTACGGCGACTTTGATCTGGATGGTGATCTGGATTTGGTAGTAGGAGGTCGGGTAGTGCCTGGCCAGTACCCTACCCCACCGCGAAGCTATTTATTAGAAAATACAGGTGGAAAATTTAAAGATGTAACCGCACTGGCTGCCCCGGAATTGCTGAAACTAGGCATGATCACTGCCCTTGAATTTTCGGATTTTGATCATGATCATGACCTGGACCTGGTTGCCGTTGGGGAATGGATGCCGGTAACCATTTTGAAAAATATAGGAGGTAAATTTGAAACAATAACGGAAGACATTGGGCTTTCCCATACCAGTGGCTGGTGGTTTAGCCTGATCAGCGCAGATATTGATCACGATGGAGATATCGATTATGTGGCGGGAAACATTGGAAAAAATAACAAATACAAACCTACCAAAGAAAACCCGCTTCACATTTATTATAGCGATTTTGACAATAACGGGACCGGTGACATTGTACTATCTAAAATGGAGGAAGCTATTCCTTATCCCATCAGAGGTCGTGAATGTACCTCACAGCAAATGCCATTTGTGGCGGATAAATTTCCAGATTACAAAAGTTTCTCATCCGCGAGTTTAATGGATATTTATTCCGAACCTCAACTAGCAGATGCTTTACACTATGAAGCCTATGAATTTGGTAGTTGTGTGCTAATCAACGATGGAAATGGTAAATTCACAGTCAGTCTACTTCCTGCTATGGCGCAAATCAGTCCGCTGACAAGCATCAGGTTAATAGATTTGAATGCCGATCATGCCCTGGACATTGTGGCGGCAGGAAACTTTTTTGGAACAGAAACGGAAACCATCCGGTATGATGCCGGCTCAGGCCTGTGTTTACTGGGAGATGGAAAAGGAAACTTTTCGCATATGCCAGTCAATGAAAGTGGATTGTATGTGGATGGAGACGTAAAAGATCTGGAGGTGATTCAGTTAGCCTATGAAACTTTGGGCCTGTTAGTGGCTAACTAAAATGGCTATTCGCGATTGTGGCGTAAAATGGAAAAGCAATAAAAATGATAACTTTGGCAGAGAACAGGAAATTAGAAAGTCCGGGAAAGCAGGCTAACATAGGCATTTGGAATGTATAATTATTATATTAGCCTGATTAATTACCAGCATTGCGAATCGGTAATACATTAAAAAGCATGCACATCAAATCCATCCGTTATAGTTCCACCTTTGAAAAATAATATTAGCCTCTTCCATCGTTTTTTTTTCATTTCTATATCCATACTGCTGCTCAGTGCGTGCCAGAGCAGGCAGGAACCTGAATTTATGTTAAGGGCCAGCCTTTTGGTGAACGAAGACCATACCTGGTTTAAGGCTTTCCAATATTTCGGAGAGATTTTGCAGGAACGCTCTAACGGGAGAATAAAGTTAGAAGTATACCCTTCTGAACAACTGGCCAAGGAGTTAGAAGGCATCCGACTCATTCAGGTGGGGGTAATGGATATGGCCGCTACAGGCTCTACCCTCAACAACTGGATTGAAATCGCCGCCTTTTGTGAAATGCCTTTTCTTTTGAAAGACAGTGCGGAAATGAAAAATCTGATCAGAGGGCCGGTGGGCAAAAGAATTGAAGAAGAGATGTCGCGTAAAACTGGATTAAGACCGGTAGCTTATTTTGAAAGAGGCCCCAGGCACCTTACCTCAAACCGCCCCATCCGGCACCCGGATGACCTCAAAGGGCTGATTATTCGGGTACCCAACGTGCCTTCCTTTATTACAGCCTGGAGCGCGCTGGGCGCCAAACCTACGCCGATGGCTTTCTCAGAAGTTTTTACCTCCCTCCAGCAGGGAACCATAGAAGCCCAAGAGAATCCACTGCCACTGATCAACAGTGCCGGTTTTTCGGAAGTACAAAAGTATATCAACCTTACCGGCCACGTCATGAGCTGGGTATATCCGGTGATTGGTGAGGAACAGTTTCAGCGTTTCCCCGATGACCTGAAAACAATTTTTCTGGAAGCTGCCAAAGACATGCAGGCCTATGAACACCAGCTTTTCGTGGAAGGAGAACAAAAAGTAGTGGAAGATTTGAAAAAAAAGGGAATGGAATTCATTGAAGTTGACAAGGATGCCTTCAGTGAAAAATGCAGGGAAGCGATTTACAATAGCCTTTCCCCTGAAATGCAGCAGGTATATACCGAGATTATTGAAAACAGAAAATGAAAAAGCCCATTAGAATATTTACACGCCTATTAAAGTGGGGTACCCAGGTCAGCACCCTTGGATTTATTGGCGCGACCCTGATTCAGATTTACGCGAGGTTCTTTCTGGAAAGTGCCCCTTCCTGGACCGAAGAAGCGTCCCGGTTTTTCTTTGTGTATGGCATGAGCTTTGCCGCCGGACTGGCCATGAGAGGCAATTATTATGTCCACCTGGATGTACTGTTTAACAGCCTCAAAGAAAAACAGCGGAAAATGGTTGAGGTAGGCATTTCCCTGTGTACCCTTATCCTTTTCCTCATTATGGCCCTGTATTCCATTCAGTTTATTGTGTTGGGCATACCGGAAAAATCGCCCAGTCTGGGCATTTCCATGGCATTGGCTTTTGCCAGCATGTTTATCATGGGCTTCTCTATCAGCATGTACGCTTTGGTTAAATTGTGGAAAAACCTCAAAAAGTTATCATGACAGGCATCCTGATTGTAGTTTTTGTAATAAGTCTTTTGCTGCGTTTTCCCATCGCCTTCTCCCTGGGTTTGTCCTGTCTGGTGTATGTGCTGCTGGCAGGCATCCCCCTCATTATTGTGCCCATGAAAATGTATTCAGGCATTGATGTATTCATTTTGCTGAGTATTCCGGGCTTTATCCTGGCCGGCAACCTGATGAACCAGGGCGGATTAACCGAAAAGATCATTGCCTTTTGTAACCATTTGCTAGGGCATATCAGAGGCGGGCTTTCGCTGGCCAACATCGGGGCATCTATGTTGTTTGCCGGCATATCAGGTACGGCCGTTTCCGATACCGCTAGCATCGGGGCCATCCTGATTCCTGCCATGAAAAAAGAGGGCTATGGGGCAGGATTTTCCTGTGCGGTAACAGCCTCTTCCTCAACGGTGGGGCCCATTATCCCGCCCAGTGTACCCATGATTATCGCGGCCACCCTGAGTGGATTGTCGGTAGGACGCTTGTTTCTGGCCGGGGCTATTCCAGGCTTTTTGCTGGGTATAGGGCTAATGGCGGTGGCCTATTACATCTCTGTGAAAAAAAACTACCCCAAACATCCGCGCAGCAGTATCAAACAAATTGGCAAAGGCTTTATCGATACGTTCTGGTCCTTACTGATGACGTTCATTATCCTGTTCGGCATTGTGGGCGGCATTTTTACTCCTACGGAAGCTTCGATTGTAGCCGTAGTGTATGCCTTGCTGATAGGGGCATTCGTTTAT
>JBGTIS010000382.1:0-6870 GCA_041745535.1 Cyclobacteriaceae bacterium
CCACCACTTACGGCACCTGTAAAATCAATAACTCCATCAAAAGGTCCAGTACATTGCGTATCACCAGTAGTGTTAACAGAGGCTGAATTGATTGCGATTTCTGAAGCCTGATTGACCCTAATAGCGATGTCTGGAAAACCAGAGTAGCTATACCCATAATTAGTTCCGGATGTACAGATTGATCCTTTTAGAACCAACAAATAATCTCCTGTCGGCAACCCTGTAAATTTTACAGAATCTCCAGCAATGATTGGATCACTCACTGAATTCGCGGGTGCTCCTGAAGTTCCAGTATAAACAAAAACGCCTAGATCATGTTCGTATAACCTTACCTGATCGCCAGAAACGCTAGGTGGCGTTCCATCTGTAAACCTGAAAACAATAGATCCATCAGTAGAATTAAAGCACTGCTCGTCGGTTGGTTGTATAACGGTTAATGCCGGTGTTGGACATTGAGCATGTGAATTGAATGCGAATGCAAACAATAAAAATACAACAACTCCTAATCGCGATAATTTCATTGGTACGCTCCTAATCTCCATATTATCTTTCAATAGATTTATGATCATTTGATACCCGGAACTCTTGTTGGTTACAAGCCCCTCCTTTAAGTAAAAGAATGTATTGGCCACTTGGTAAATTGGTAAAGGTCAAAGAGGCAGTTCCAATATTGGGTTGAGGGAGTACATTTTGATCCGGAAGGTGATGGTCATCATAAAGAAATCTGGAAGATTTTTGATCATACAATCTTATCCGGTAATCGTAATGATCAGGGGTTTCACCATCTGTGAAAGTAAATACGATTTCTCCCTGGTTATCGGTAAAGGTTTTCGGATCAGATAAAACTATTTGAGTGTTCTCTGGAGATGGGCATTGCCCAGGAGCTTCTGGTATGCGCAAAATCATAAACAGAATTACTACAATCAATTCTGGAAAAAATATATGCAATCTTGTCATAAAAAAATGTTTAGATCTTCTCTAGCTTAAAAAACAGCTTGCAAAATGGATTAAAATGTTACAAGCAAATGATTTACTCGAATTACTACCTTTATGCTTATCTTAAATGTTTCCACCTGATTCGCCGTATTCTGATAATCGCTATTTCTATATCTTATAAGTCCAGCCAAAACTCGCTATATTGAACTTTTTTAATAATTAATATTCTTATCTATTTCAATATAGCTTAAATAGTGCTAATCGGATTTTCAGTAAAACTAAAGGGAGTAGAACTGATGTAGGTTTTTAATTTAATTGAGTGGATTAGTTATTGCTATGAGGAAAAAGGCAAAGTTTTGTTATTATTCTTTGTGAAATCATACTTTTAAAGCTTTCCTTTATGATGAGCCGGAATTGATGAGCATTCAGCAAGGTAAATACACCAACTGCTTTAAAAGCAAAGTTACAATTCTGAGGATAATTTGAATTTGTCATGCCTGACTAATCATAATTAGCAAGACCTAACAATAACTGTGATTTTTGGTAGATTTGAACCAAAACAAACCAACATGCAATAGCATCCAGAAAGTATTATCTTTGGTTAAGTATGAAATTAATAGATAGGAAGGCGCCCGTTAGGCTGAAAACCCATGAGTGATCAAGAATACTTTTCTCATTTATATGAAATCGCCAGTGAGCTTAATAAGGAATTTTCTTTGCATGCGGCCTTGAGAATTTCTTTAGAAAAGACCGTAGAGTTGTTAAACCTTGAAACTGGATGGATCTGGCTTGTACAGACTGATGTTCAGTCTGTGTATCTGGCCGCTTCTTATCATTTACCTCCAGCCCTGAGTGAACATCCGGAGCGGCTTTCAGGCTGGTGTTTTTGTATTGAAAAGTATTTGACCAACGATATCGCAAAAGCCAGAAACATTAGCGAGGTTACCTGTAGCCGACTGAAAAATATTAAATCGGGCACCCGGGATCTGAAGTTTCATGCTACCATTCCTATTACCACTTATGGGCAGAAGGTCGGGCTCATTAATTTAGTGAGTAAGGAAACGCAGCAGCTAAACGACAAACAATTGTCAATGTTAAATACCATTTCTGAACTCATAGGTATGGCTATTCAGCGTACTCGGGTACAGGAATCGTATGGGGTACTACCTGCCAGCAAAGATACGGCTATTGGTGAGGTGTTAAACCGGGTACTTCAACCCAGAATTGATGAGTTAGCTACTAACCTGAATGAAGCAAGCTCTTTATTAGAACGAAAGGATATATCCAGTGCCCTTCAACACTTCAAAATATCAGTGGAACAGGCGAAAGAACTACAGCAACAGCTGCTGCTCATTACTGGTGAAACAGGATTCCGACAATTGGAAAAATCAACAGATGCACGTTTTCACTATCCAACTTCACCCTTAACCCAACGAGAATTGGAAGTACTTACGCTCGTAAGGAAAGGGTATACCAACAAACAAGTTGCCGAGCAGCTTTTCGTAGCTGAGCGTACCATTAAATTTCATGTTACCTCTATCTTATCCAAACTCCTGGCCCGCACCCGCACTGAAGCCGTAAATAACGCAATTCAACGCGGACTCCTGGGTATTTGATTGCAATCGCAGCTTTATTCATTACCTGACCTGTACCATTGGACAGGTCGTTTTCTAGCCTTAAGTACGTTTTATTCAACCTTGTGGCCGCTGATATTCGCGTGGATTTAACACATATAAAATACAGATATCATGGCAAAGAAAAAAACCGCTCTGATTACGGGAGCATCTAAAGGAATGGGCCTTTCATTAGCAGAAAGCCTGGCACATAAAGGATGGAAACTATTAATCGATGCACGGGATGCTAAACAATTGCTTCTGGCAAAAAACCATTTAGAACAATTTAC
This sequence comes from Cyclobacteriaceae bacterium, assembly GCA_041745535.1. GTDB lineage: Bacteria > Bacteroidota > Bacteroidia > Cytophagales > Cyclobacteriaceae > JBGTIS01. The sequence continues at coordinate 2,840 of JBGTIS010000382.1, forward strand.
CGAGGTAATCGCCGTGTCCGGAGATGTGCGGGATGAAATCCACCTGCTGCGATTGTCTGAAGCATTGGAAGGAAATCAATGGCTATTAGACCTGGTTGTGAATAATGCCTCTTCACTTGGAATTTCTCCCATGCCAAAACTGCTGGACCATCCGGTTGACGACCTGCATGTGGTTTTTCATACAAATTTAATCGCACCCATTTCACTTTTGCGGAAAGTGAAAGCCTATCTCAGTACAAACGCCAAAATTATCAATATAAGTAGCGATGCAGGCGCTGAAGCCTACGAGAACTGGGGAGCCTATGGAGGCAGCAAAGCAGGTCTGGATCACATGACAGCCATTCTGGCCAAAGAAAATCCAACTTTCTCCTTCTATGCTTTTGATCCGGGAGATATGCGTACGGAAATGCATCAGGCAGCTTTCCCAGGTCAGGATATTAGCGACCGGCCGCTTCCTGCCGAATATGCTGTACCGGCTTTGTTACAACTTATTGAAAGCGAATTCCCAAGTGGGCGCTTTACCACCCAATTAATTAAGGAACATACGTTATGAACATAATAACTCATTCAACCATACACTTCGAATTACCTGAACACCTGGCCTGCCCCAAACCAACAGAAGAAAGAAACCTGAAGCGCGATGAGGTACGCTTGCTGGTAACCACAGGGGCAGGACAAATTGAACATACAACCTTTACCCAATTAGGCGCCTACCTGCGGGCTGGCGACGTATTGGTAGTAAATACTTCAGCAACCATTGCTTCGGCTTTGCCGGTATTATTACCCCATGGAGGCCAGGGAAGGTTACATCTGAGCAATAAAATGAACGGCCAGGAATGGTTGATAGAAATCAGGGAAGTAGTAGGCAATAAAACAGTTCGATGGAAAAATGGTGAAGCAGGTATGGTATTTCAATTGCCATCAGCCGGTAATATTACTTTGAAACAAAAGTTCTATAGAAACCAACAATGGCTGGACCTGTGGATTGCTGATTTCCAGGTCGAGCAGCCCGTGAACACATATCTGGCAGCCCATGCCCTGCCTATCCAGTACGAAAAGTTAAATAATCCATATCCATTAACCTATTACCAAACCTGGTTTTCTTTTCATCCCGGAAGTGCTGAAATGCCCTCAGCAAGCCGAGGATTTACCACCGATTTAGTAAATAAATTAATGAATAAAGGTGTAATACTGGCGCCCTTTCTTCTACATACAGGTGTATCGAGCCTTGAGGACAACGAGACACCTTATCCGGAATATATGGAGATTAATCCTATTTCAGCTAACCTCATCAATGTGGCCAAAAGCCAAAACCGGCGGATCATTGCGGTAGGCACTACCTCCATCCGAGCCATTGAAACGGCCGCGAACCACACAGGAAAGGTGATACCCTACCGGGGAAACACCAATTTATGTATTGATGAAAGCTATACGATGAAAGTAGCCGATGGTCTGCTCACTGGTTTTCATGAACCCAGAGCATCGCATTTGAATATGTTGCAATCAGTAGGTGGCTTCGAACACATTGAACAGGCTTATCAGGCTGCCATTCGGGCTGGTTACTACTGGCATCAGTTTGGCGACTTACACCTGATATTGCCTTAGAAAAGTTGGTATTACAAACTAAAAAGCTAGCGCTAACTTCAACTAAGCTAGCTTTTTAGACTTTTGGTAACGAAACCTTAAATTGGGTACCTTTGCCTTCTTCACTTTTAAAAGTAATGTGCCCGTTCATAGCTTTTGTAAAATCATAACATAATAACAGTCCTAAACCAACTCCTTTTTCATGGTCCGATCCAACTGTTGCCAGGATCCTGGCGCTAAAAATCTGTCTTTGCTTTTCAATAGGAATACCTATTCCATTCATGTTGAAAGCACGATTTTCCAAAGTAAAATCTTGAAAACTCCCTGTGAGGTATTCCCATATCTTTTTAATACCAGAAAAATAACTTGTCATTCTTAAAAAATAATTCGGCAATTTTCTACTCATTAAAACGTATGCCAAAGGAAGATTGGCAACTATTACTTTTCTGAATAGATTTGGATATTAGCATCTAAATAAAAGCGACTAAATTTAGATGCGTATTATTAAATATTGAGGCTGATTTAGTAATAATGAGGCGCAATAATAATAAAAGGGTATAGGTATTCGCAAACCGTATATTCGTTTCAGTCAAAAAAAACTGAAATATATCTGCTTTGAAAAAATATTAATTTATATTTCTCCTAGTTTTGTATTGAAGCGAATCATTAAATTTTAAGTATCCATGAAAAACACAATCACTCTTATCTTACTCTTTTTCCTTTTTAGCTATGGATTAATTGCCCAACAGGTTCCAATAGAAAAAAAATTATATAGTAACTTATTAACTTATCATGAAACTTCACCAAACCCAACAGAATCCAGTATTTCTGGAAATTTAACTGAGCTTCCCAATTGGCAAAAACCCAAACCATTTCAACTTAGCAAGGAGGAAAAAAAAGCAGGGTTTGAGATATTGTTTGATGGTAGCAACCTGAATAAGTGGACAGGCAATACTACCGATTATGTAATTGAAAAAGGCGATATGGTGATTTATCCGGATAATGGCGGAGAAGGAAATATTTATACCAAAGACGAATACGGCGATTTTGAATTTCGATTCGAGTTCTTACTTACGCCAGGCGCTAATAATGGGTTGGGCATCCGTGCCCCATTGGAAGGCGATGCCGCCTATACTGGGATCGAATTGCAAATTTTAGACAATACTGCGGATATGTATAAAGACCTGAAACCCTATCAGTATCATGGCTCGGCTTATGGCATTTTACCAGCGAAAAAAGGTTATTTAAAACCTGTAGGCGAATGGAATTATCAGGAAGTAGTAGTAAAAGGCAATAAAATTAAGGTAACGCTGAATGGCGAAGTAATTCTGGATGGAGACATTACTGATGCCAAGGAAAATGGTACCCACGATGAACACGAACACCCCGGCCTTCAACGCACTACCGGACATATCGGTTTTCTGGGACATGGCTCCATCGTTCGCTTCCGAAATATCCGAGTCAACGATTTCAGCAAGTAGGGCTGGGGCTGTACTGCCTCATTAATTTTCAAAACATGTGCCTGTTTAATTATACCATAAAAATAAATATTATGACTCATTACTTAGCACTCATATTCACCTTTCTAACCTATCAGGTATTTGGACAGGATATTATTGAAACCAAAAAGGGTAATCTTACCATTCATCCTATTACCCATGCTACCATGGTAATGGAATGGGATGGCAAAGCTATATATGTGGACCCCACTGGTGGTGCCACTGCCTTTGAAGGGATGCCCGCTCCCAGTCTGATTCTGATTACCGATATCCATGGCGATCACTTTAATCAGGAAACCCTACAGGCTTTGGATCTGCGAAATACAGAACTGATTGTTCCTTCGGCAGTAGCCGCGCTGATGGATGGAATAAAAGCGAAAAAAATAACCACTTTGACCAATGGTGAAAAAACAGGTTGGGATAACATCACCATAGAAGGGATACCCATGTATAATTTACCTGAAACCGCGGATTCCCGGCATCCAAAAGGCAGAGGAAATGGCTATGTGCTTACAGTAAGTAACAAGAAAGTGTATATTTCAGGCGATACGGAAGACATCCAGGAAATGCGGCAGTTAAAAAATATTGATGTAGCTTTTGTATGTATGAACTTACCTTATACCATGGACATCAATCAGGCGGCCGATGCGGTTCTGGAATTTAAACCTAAAATCGTTTATCCCTATCACTACCGGGGTGGCGACGGGTTTAGCAATGTGGAGGAATTTAAAGAAATGGTTGAAAGCAAAGACAAAAACATAGAAGTCCGGCTAGGCAATTGGTATCCTAATCAGTAAGGTATTCTATAAACTAAAACTATTGAAGAGGCCGTCTCATAAGTTAGATTATGAGGCGGTTTTTTTTGGTATAAACAACAATCCCGGAAAATACTTACGGGTAACTCCAGTACCAATATTATTTTCCTCTATAAAATAATTGGGTTAGGTC
>JBGTIS010000383.1:0-36057 GCA_041745535.1 Cyclobacteriaceae bacterium
CGCTTTAGTATTTCTGCTTCTGTAGGTTGGCCGGTCAGGAAATTCAGGTATTTGACCATGTCTTTGAGCGGTGCATTCAGCCCGCCATTCGAGGCGGTAATCCCTGTGTCAAAATCCAGTCCGTTGATTTCGGGTTTTCCGTTACGGATGGTATAATTGTTTGCCCGATATTTCAGCAAATGATATGGAGTGAGATCAAAATAAGAATTGCACATTTCCAGCGGCTTCAGAATGTTCTTATCAATGTAAACCTCATAATCGTCGCCAGTAAGGAGCTCGATAATTCTGCCCAGAAAAATAATAGCCGGATTAGAATAACTGAACTTCGAGCCGGGCTCAAACAAAATCTCAGTATAAGGCAACATGGCTGCGATCTGCTCCCATTTGGTGGGTTCAAACGGGTGCCAGGGCTGGTTTCCGCCCCAGGGCCAGGTAGGGTCGCGAAAACCGGCCGAATGGCTCATCACCATTTTTATGGTAATCTGATCCATACTGCCATACGGATTATGCGCCTTCTGAAGCTCCGGCAAATATTTGGTTACCGGATCATGCAGGGTGAGTAAACCGCGGTCGCGGAGTTGCATCATGGCGATGGCTGTAAATGTTTTGGTAATGGAAGCCCAATGGAAAATCAGTGTTTTCATCCACAGCACGTTCCTCACTGATAGCTGCCTTGCCATAATAGCTGGCACCTTTTATTTGCCCTTTTTCCAGAAATAGCAAAGCGCCTCCCACTATCTGATTTTCCTTCAGTGTATTGCGAAAGTAGGTATTGGTTTCCTTCCAGGCTTTATCAAAATTTCTATTTTGCTGTGCCTGTGCCGGCCAAATGCCAGAAAATAAACTGATGGTCATAACCAGTAAAAATCTGTAATAAGATAAATTCATAAGGGAGCAGTTGATGGAATAATGGCCGGAATTTAGAAAAAAATGAGAGATTTGCCAGAAACCTTCTGGTGTATTCTGACTTTGTTTTTCACGATTAAAAATTAGAAAAAACTCTTTGTATCATTTCATAGTAAACAAAAAGAAAAACTATGCATAAAATATTGAAAATAGCCATACTGGGTATGGGTGGAGTAGGAGGGTTTTTAGGAGGAAAACTGGCTGTCCGGTATGAAAATTCAGAGAAAGCTGAAATTATTTTTTTAGCCCGTGGCGCCCATCTCAGGAAAATGGCTGAAAACGGATTGAAACTGATTACGCCACACGGCGAGCTAACTGCCCGTCCCGCGCTGGTAACCGATCAGCCCAACCCGATAAACGATACGGTTGACTTGCTGGTCTGCTGTGTGAAAAGTTATGACCTGGAAGACAGCCTGAAGCCATTTCAGAAGATAATCGGCAACAACACCGCGATATTACCCTTTTTAAACGGCGTAGACGCCACTGAAAGGATAAAACGTTTATTTCCCGAAACGGAGGTTTGGGAAGGTTGCGTGTATATTTCCGCCCGGTTAACCGAGACTGGGGTAGTAACCGTAATCAGTGAAAAGCATCAGTTCTTTTTTGGAGCGCAACAGGCTGCTACTGATAAAATGCGGAAAATTGAAAGCATGTGCAAGGAAGCTGGTTTACAAACGCGATACAGCGAACATATTACCCAAACTATTTGGGAGAAGTACTTTTTTATCGCCGCTGTGGCTACACTAACTTCCTATGCCCATGTAACCCTGGGCGATATTCTGGAAAGTAAGAAATACAGCTTACACATGCGGGATTTACTAGAAGAGTTGAAAGCCATAACAGATGCTAAAAAAATTTCCGTACCGGAAGATATTGTTTCCAAAACCATGGATAAACTCAAAGCTTTCCCGCCGGAAACCACCTCATCCATGGCCAGCGATTTTGAAAAAGGCAGTACAACGGAACTGGACGCGCTCACCGGTTATGTAGTAGCTTTGGGCAAAAACCTACAGGTACCCACACCCACTTTTGAAAAAATGTTTTTGGCACTGAAGGGAAAATGAGCATCCGGAGAGTCTTGTTAAAAACAGAAATACTATTCTATTTGCAATTTTAGCTATATTGAGAAATTAACCAATTTTATGAAGCTAAATACAGGCTGATTCTGGCTATCAGTTATGTAAGTGAGCTTCTTTTCAAAAGCAAGTTGGTCAGAGCTTGCGCCCAACTTTGCTTAAAACGTTCTTTGACAAAGATCAAATCTCTGAGCAAACGCGCATCGCGCAAAGCATGCTCGCATTGATAGTTGTAATAGCTTTGCCAAAAATCATGGACGGCCACCCCCTGAAAACTTGGCGCAATATTAATATTATCCATTGCTTGTGTACCTCTTTTTTGGTGAATCCGCTAATAGGCATATTGGCTGGTAGAACAGCTATGCGACCAAAGTCGCTTAGACATTACCCGCGCACCTGTTTCATCGAAGCCTACTACTTTACTACAGGACAATAATTCTTTGAGGCGATCCTCAAATACCTCTAGTCTATCATAAGCGGATTTACCAATATTGAATAAAGTACCTTTGCTGATATTGTGATTAAACAGATCGCTTATTAATTCCGCGGTTCGTTCATAGGGTAAAAGCTGATAGTTTTGTAAATAAACCAGTAGGCTTTTTATATTTGAACCATAAGCCACATGATGGCCCACTCCAGTTGGAAAACATTGGTATAGGCCGCAACTACAAGTCTTAACCTCTGATCGGTGTTCTATCACTTTAATCCGTAGGGAAGGTATATCATAAACTTGACGGCGTTCAATACAATCAGCTTTTTGAGCCCTAAGCGCTCTTTGGCAACACGCACAATATTCAACTTGATGTCGTATGATTTCATCGGGGTGCTCACACATTTTTAGTGTATCACCACAATGTCCTTCTTGCCCCCCTAAGTTTCGGTGTGATTTTTTACGTAAACTTTTGGGTGGCTTACTACTATTTCTACTGTTTTTTGAGATTTGATCTTCAAGTGCTTTAATACGTGCTTCCAGCTTTTGGATTTTTGACTCATATAGCATAGCTATAGCTTGGACTACCGATTGGTTTTCCACAGCTAAACTCTTAATAAGGTCTTGTATTTCTTTTGGAAGCATCCCAAAAAATAAAAATTATTTCTTAATCCTCAGCATTGTTGTGCTGAATAGTTACAAAATATCTATGTTTATAACCCTAAAAATGAGTTGCTTTCTATAATCATAGGATATTATACATCTGATACTTTAAATAAAATTAGTTTTGCTGGGCATGACTTCAAAATTACTTTATCTGAATTGGAATTAACTTTGGGAAATTATTGTCTTGCCTACAATTTTAGGGATAATTTTACGCGGTTTTTTTTCGAATCACTGTATAATCTTCACAAAGCAAAAAGTATTACTCTAAGAAAACAATATTTTTAAGGATAATGACAGATTTTTTACAGTGAAGGATCCAAAAGGTAATGTTAACCAACTTCAAAAATCAGCTTTATTCTTTAACAATTTCACTATCTATATAAAGTAAGTCCACATTGTTCCAATAAAGACCTTGAACCTGTATTGGTAAGCATTTTATTAATGAGATAAAAAAACACTTTCATTTATTACTTCAATTTTTTGCGTTAAGCGCCTATCAGAATGGAATTGCCACAGGAAATTGAGCAATTCATAAAACAAAAAGCAGCTGATGCTACATCAACTGCTTTTTGCCGGGAAATTTAAAGATATATCCTTGGCTGCCCAAGGGGTATCGTTCCGGTATTACCGCACTACAAATTTCCTGAACACAGGTTGGCTGTTATTTCCTAACCGCAGGGTGTAAATACCAGGATTTAATTTTTCATTGAAATCAATGGCGATCTCCTCATTTTCCAGTACCGTTATTTGCTCCGCATAGACCACAAATCCAGCCAGATCAAATATGGTTAGCGAAAGGTTTTGTGCTTCCATACCAGTCAGGCTCAGGGTAATGCGTGCTCCATTGTTAGGCACCGGATAAAGCTTAACTTCTTTGGTAGCCAACCTGTAGCTGCTGTGATTACTCACAGCCACAAATTCTGAATAGGTGAAGTTGCCATCAAAATCAGTTTGCTTTAACCTGTAATACGCGATACCTGCATACGGCTTGTTGTCTGTAGTAACATAGGTGCTGGCACCATTGTACGTACCTTTTCCTTGTACGGTCGCTACCTGCTCATAGGTTTTGAAATCTGAAGTTTTTTCAATGGTGAAGAAATCGTTATTTAATTCTGAGGCGGTTATCCATTGCAGTTGTACCTGGCCCTGATTCAGATTTGCTGAGAACGACGTTAGTTCAATGGGCAATGTACCGGAATTGGAGGTTTCAAGTCCAAAAGGAGAAAAAGAGCTGATGCCGGTAGCCATGGCGGTGTAAGGGCCGCTTCCGGAAGCAGCGGTAAAGGCTTTTTCCTCCCATTTTGTACCATTATGGTGTACTAAGGTTAAACCGGTGCGGTCAAAATTAGGCAGTTCGTTGCTGGCATTCCACTGAAAGGTAAGGGCAGCATTAGAACCACCAATTACGGCTTCGGTAATAAACCACGAACGGTCTACCACATCTTCGCTGGCTGCTGTACCACTTCCACAACTTCCATCAAAATATACTCCCGAGCAAATTTTTACCCCAAAATTATCGGCTGTTCCGGTGCTGTTATTAATCCACAGGGGGGTGTAGCTGCTTGCGCTAACGCCTACTGGAAACAGAACGTCACCAGTTCTTGCTCCTGCACCCAAAGCATTCTGTATCAGTTGTCCGCCGCTATTGGTTACTACGTATGATGCCGCACTACCGCTTACCACACTAGCAGTATTGCCCAGCGTCAGGTTATATTCGCCCAGCGCAATGCTACCGGCAGTCAGGGTTAGGTTACCGTTTACCTGCACATTTCCATTGGCCAACGTAACCAAACCAGCAGTTTTGTTGATGGTCAGGTGATTAAAGGTTTCTCCTCCAGCGTTGCTGATAATCTGGTCGCCACTTCCATCCAGGGTCACCGTTTGCGATCCTTCCGTAAAGCTACCGCCGGCATTAATCCAGTTACCGCCCAGCGTGATGTTATCTGAACCGCTGGCCACGTTGAGGGTAGCCGCACCGGCCAGTGTCAGGTTACCATTCACATCCATATTGTTTTGTGAAGTCTTGGTTCCTGAAGCGGAAAGGATCAGGTTTACATACCTTACCGGCAGGATGTTCTGATTACCGTTGGCATTGTAATTAAAGGTATTGGTTGCGCCTGAGCAGTTCAGAACGGTATTCATGCTATTGTCATAAGCTGTACCGGCGTAGCTCCAGTTCCAGGTGCCGCCGTTCAGGTTATTAAAGCTGCTGCCCGTATCAATAGAGCCATTGGTGAAAGTACCGGACTGATTAATGGTGCCGGAATTATTAATGGTCATGTTGCCATTGGTTAATGTAATGGCATCGCCAAGGTTTAAAGTGGCACCGGTGCTGTTGGTAATCAGGTTGTTGTCATCTCCGTTTCCGCTGGTAATGTCATCGGCTATGGTAAGGGTACCATTATTGGTGAAAGTGTGGTTATCGTTAGAAAACTTCAGGTCATTGCCAATTACCAGGGTACCATTGTTGGTAAATGAAGAACCGGAAGTAACAAAATCTAAGGTAGATACCACGTTTAAAGTTCTGTTCAGGTTATTGGTCATATTGCCATTGTTGATGAAAATATTTTCTACAACCCCATTTACATTAGTACTAATAGTGTTATTGTTTCCTATATATACATCGGTGGTTCCATCAGGATAACAGTTACACGCGGCATTGCCAAAGCCAGATACCGACCAGTTATTTTCTTCGTCCCAGTTTCCATTGGCTCTGGTATACAACGATATATTGGTAGCAGTAGAATGTACGTACACATTGTCAAAGCCATGTCCTTCGTTAACGCCGTCGTTGTTGCGCATGCGTACCACAATTTGTACCATATTGCCGGTAACACCGGAAACACTAACAGGTGTCGGGGTGAACATGTTCCCTGTAAAATTAAAGTCATCGGTTAAATTTCTTATCAACACCTCGCTGCCACCATTTACCCTATAATAAAACCGGATATAATCATTCGACTCAAAATCACCCATTTCATAGGCATCCATTGAAATATCGACACCATCCGGAAAGCTTGAAATATTCATTACCTCAGACCTCCAAACACCTTCCCCATCCAGGTCGAATCCACCAAACAATCCATAAATCACAAAAAGCTCTCCTCCATCGGCTAAATAGGTTCCCGAAACATCGCGGGTCCAGGCAGTTTTACCGTTGTCGGTGGTAGTGTAATCGGCAAGCTCATCAAAGTTTTCAAAATAAATAGTCTGGGCTTTTCCTGTAAGGGTGAAAAGGAATAGAATAAAAGAAATTACCGTATTTAACCGGTTTCTTTTGATTGTCAGCTTTTTCTCGTTGATGTACCTAGTCTTCATAAACACTGTAATTTATAGTGCTCAATATTAATATTATTTAATTGAGCGTACTTGTAAGTTTATGCGTAATAAGTAATCATAAAGTACACCAAATAAGATATTATGAAAGCTAAGTGAAGGGGTAATATTAAAAAAATATTTCTAAAACACCTGTTTAAACGTATATTTAAAGCTTTTTTTTATTAATAGGCAAGAAAAGCATGAGCCAAGTAAAAGAAACATTCTGGGAATGAGATATTATTTTAGGAAGACTTTCCCAAAAATAGACAAAGGATATAATACTTAAAAAGCACAATTACAATGTTAATGAGGTTTGTATATAGTTTTGACTGCGTTTATCGCTTCGGATAGCTCCTATAGGCATCTGAAAAATACCTGGCAGTTTGCGCTGTTTATTTTAATTGTATCTGAAAAAATCCAACGGTGAATAAACATAAGCTCAAGCCTGCTGGTTATCAGAAATTACGCGTTTTAATTTTCGTAACGGCTGACTATAGCTGCACAAACTTTAATTGATGGATCGTTATATTGTAAGTATTACTATTATCGGTATCGCGGCATTAGGCATGGCCTGGATCCCCAGCCTTACCAGAAAAATTAATATTTCTTATTCTATTGTATTTCTTTTGTTTGGCATTATTGCCTACAGCCTGCTCAATGAGCTGCCCTGGCCCAATCCTATTTGGCAGGAAGACTATACCGTGCATTTAACCGAACTGGTAGTAATTATCGCGCTGATGGGTTCCGGTATTAAAATAGACCAGCGTTTTTCCTTTAAAAAATGGGCTGTACCCTTCCGGCTGGTTACCATTACCATGTTGCTGAATATTGGCATTGTGGCTGCCCTGGCCATTTGGGTATTAGGTTTCAATATTCCCTCTGCCATATTGTTAGGCGCCGTACTGGCCCCTACCGATCCGGTGCTGGCAGCCGATGTGCAGGTGGGGCCGCCCAACGAAGGGGGGCACGATAATGTGCGTTTTGCCCTTACCGCGGAGGCCGGCCTTAACGATGGCATGGCTTTTCCTTTTACCTGGCTGGCTATTGTACTGGCCCTGGCAGGACAATCCGGCGAACCCTGGTTCATGGACTGGGTGCTGAATGAATTGCTGTACAAATTACTGGCGGGTACCGCGGTGGGCTTTTTACTGGGCAAGCTTATCGTTTATTTGTTTTTTGTGCTACCGGAAAAGTACGATATGGGCCATGTGCGCGATGGCTTTGTGGCTATTTCCGCTACACTGCTCATTTATGGCGTTACAGAATTGATCCATGGTTATGGCTTTATCGCGGTTTTTGTAGGCGCCATCACCATCAGAAACTTTGAGATGAAGCACGATTACCACCGTGAACTGCACCGGTTTACTGACCAGATAGAACGCATTCTGCTGGCAGTTTTACTTACCCTTTTCGGAGGCAGCATCGTGAACGGATTGCTTTCTAACCTTACCTGGGAGATGGCCGCAATCGGAATTGGTTTTGTGCTTATTATCCGTCCGGTGAGCGGATTGGTGGGGCTGATTGGTACACCGCTGAAGTTTCGGGAGAAAGTGGCCATCAGCTTTTTTGGCATCAAAGGCATTGGTTCCTTTTTCTATTTGGCGTTCGCTATGGATAAAACCGAGTTTTATAATATAGAAGAACTCTGGTCTATGACCGCTTTTATTGTATTGCTGTCTATTTTAATGCACGGCTTAACCGCTACTTTTTCCATGAAAAAAATGGACCTGCGACAAAAGATAGAAGAAAAGGAAGAAGCAGCCAGGTGATCAGGCGCAATCGTAAAGTTGAGGTTGTTTTATTATACTATTAAACCTGGCGCATCGAAAATACTTTTAATTTCATCGCCAATCCGTACGGGTTTGTTACCCTGCACACTAAGCAGGCACCAAACCGTTTTAGCGTCTACCAGCAGCCGATGGTCGCTTTGCCGCATTAAATGCACCACCCGTGTTGATTTTGGGCCCGCGTAATCGTGCACCCAGGTCTGGACGAATATTTTGTCGTGTAAAAATGCCGGCAGGTGGTAATCAATTTCATGGCGCAGCACTACCCAGTACCATTTTTCTTTCACAGCAGCCGGCGCTATCCGATACCAGTGGGCGGCAGCGGCCTCCTGTATCCATTTTACATATACTACATTGTTTACATGATTGAGTTCGTCCAGATCTGCTGATTGTACAGAAAAAGTATGCTGATATACTGACGGCATGGGCTTATTGATTTTGATTGTATGTTGATACACTGAAACTGTAATATATTTAAATTTTCTATAATGAAAACCAAGATATTTGATGAATGGATAGTTTTTAATCTCTCAGGTTGGGTGAATACCTGTTCCTGTAGTATACTTGCGTTTCCGATAACTAAAACCCATTCCTATGCCTAATCTGTTTCGTGTACCGCGGCAAATGCTGCTCCTTTTGGTGCTAATTTCCCTATTTGCTTTTGACACGCCCGCTGTAAAAAAGAAAAATGAGCTGGCGGTAATCGCTTATTACACCGGCAGGCCCGCTACGCTGGACAAAAAAGTGACAGACCAGCTTACCCATATTATTTACAGCTTTCTGCATTTACAGGGTAATCAACTGGCCCTTGACAATGCTGAGGATAGCACTTCGCTGGCCTATCTGGTATCGTTGAAAAAAACCAATCCCGACCTGAAAGTCATGCTATCGCTGGGGGGTTGGGGTGGCTGCGAAACCTGTTCTCAGGCTTTCTCTACCGAAACCGGCAGAAAAGAATTTGCGCAATCTACCAAAGCCCTGATGGACCGTTTTCAGGCAGATGGTATAGACCTGGACTGGGAATACCCTACTATTGAAGGCTATCCCGGCCATCAGTTTGTACCGGAAGATAAAGCTAATTTTACCGCCCTGGTGAAAGCACTCAGAAAAACGCTGGGCAAAAAGGCGCTGATTACGTTTGCCGCCGGTGGCTTTAACACTTTTTTGGAAGAATCGGTAAACTGGAAAGAAGTAATGCCGGTGGTAGACTGGGTAAACCTGATGAGCTACGATTTGGTGAATGGTAACAGTACCATTACCGGTCATCATACACCTTTGTATGCTACCGCTTCACAGATAGAATCTACCGACAATGGCGTTCATTTTCTGGATTCCATTGGTATTCCAATGAATAAGGTGGTGATTGGCGCGGCCTTTTACGCACGGGTTTGGGAAAACGTACCTGATGTGAATCAGGGTTTGTACCAATCGGGTAAATTTAAACAGGGAGTGGCTTATAGCAAAATGAAAGAGTTTATTGACAATAATCCGGGTTTTGTACAGCACTGGGATTCGGTAGCACAGGCACCTTACTGGTACAATCCGGAAAAGCAGTTGTTCGCCACTCACGACGATTCTTTGTCGATAATTCGCAAAACTGAATATGCGCTGGATAAAAATCTGAAAGGCATCATGTTCTGGGAACTGGGTAGTGATAAAGTGGAAAAAGGATTGCTGGAATCTATTTCTACTACAAAAGAAAATTATCAGCCTTAACCTAAGTTTTTTATTACTGAATGGATGAAACAACAGCCTTATTCCGTTGGCGTTAGAGATAATTGATTTTGCTGGGTATACCGTTTATTGGGGGAATTGCTCAGGCTCCGGTTGATTTACCTGCTTCAATTTTATGGTTCAGTTATTTATTATAGTTATATTTCGGTGTAAACCTTAAACAATATCTGAATGATGCTATACCGTTTTTTTAATCTGCTTTTCATCACAGGTATCCTGATCGCGGGAAACTGGTTGTCAGGATGCAGCACACTGGAGAATTCACGTGGTGAAGAAGGCATGCAAGGTACCGGATTTCATGTGCCGGTAAATTATTATAAACTTGATAACGGGCTAAAGGTAGTACTTTCACCCGACCATACTTCACCTACCGTAGTAGTAGCTGTTTATTATAATATCGGGTTTCGCATCGAACCCCGTGAACGTACCGGATTTGCCCACTTGTTTGAGCACATGATGTTTCAGGGCTCAAAAAATCTGGGTAAAATGGAATTTGTAAAACTGGTACAGCAAAATGGTGGCGTACTCAATGGTTCCACCCGTTTTGACTATACCAACTATTTTGAAATTTTGCCAGCGCATAAACTGGAAACAGCGCTCTGGGCAGAAGCCGACCGCATGAAAGGACTGGACATTACCCAGGATAACCTCACCAACCAGCAGGGCGTGGTAAAAAATGAGGTAAAAGTAAATGTGCTGAACCAGCCTTATGGCGGCTTCCCCTGGCTGGATATGCCGCAATATGCCAACGAGAACTGGTACAATGCCCACAACTTTTATGGCGACCTGGAACACCTGGACGCAGCTACCCTCAGCGATGTGAAAGCGTTTTTCGACACTTATTATTCACCCAATAATGCCGTCCTTGTGATAGTAGGCGATTTTGAAGAAGCAGAAGCCAAACAATATGTTGAAAAATATTTCGCGGGCATCCCATCAGCCAATCTGCCTGAGCAACCCGATTTGGCAGAGCCAGAACAAAAAGAAGAAAAGCGGAAAGTAAAAGAAGATAAACTGGCCAACCGGCCTGCGCTGGCGGTGGCCTACCACATGCCAGACCGGAACACGCCTGAATATTATGCCATGGGCTTAATTGACCAGATATTATTACAGGGCGACGACTCCCGGCTTTATCAGGAACTGGTACAGAAGCGTGGACTAACCGGCGGCGTAAGTGGTGGCATTAATGCGGCACTGGGTAATATGTTCAACTACAATGGCCCCATGCTCTGGATGGCCGACCTGATATACGACAGCAGTACTTCCGCTGATACCATTTTGTCTGTGATTGATCAGACCATTGACAGCCTGCAAAATAACTCTGTAGGTCAGGAAACATTAGACCTTGCGATGGTAAAAATGCGGTCTTCATTGTACAATGAAATTGGCGGTTTGTATGGCTTCGGCAAGGCTGATCTGCTGGCCAGTTTTGCCTTGTTTGACGATAATCCGGAGGCCATTAACCAACTGGAAGAAAATTTTAAAAAAGTAACACCGGAACTCATTCAGCAAACAGCCCAAAACTATCTGCGTCCGACCAATCGTACCGTTTTAATTGTTGATCCACAGGCACCTGCTAATTAAACCAAGAAACAACTATGAACTATATTGCTTATAAAATTGCATGGATGCTGCTGTTACTGGGCAGTCTGAACCTCGCTTACGCGCAAAAAGAAACACCACCGGAAGGGGGTACGCCCAAAGATTTTACCTTACCGGAAAAAGAAGAAGGAACACTGGACAATGGCATGGCCTATACCATGGTTCCTTATGGCGCTATTCCCAAAGTACAGGTAAACCTGATTATCAAAACCGGTAATGTGCATGAAAAAGCGGATCAGGTATGGCTGGCCGATCTCACCGGCGACCTCATGAGAGAAGGCACTACTTCAATGAGCAATCAGGAACTTTCTGTAAAAATGGCACACATGGGGGGTGAACTTAACATTAATGTAGGAAGTAATGCCACTACCATTTCCGGCAATGTGCTTTCCGAATTCGCACCCGACCTGATCCGGCTTATAAGTGACGTGGTGCAAAATCCTGCCTTTCCGGCTTCGGAAATTGATCGGTTAAAAAATGACCTGCAACGGCAGCTGAGTGTACAAAGCAATACGCCACAGGCCCAGGCACAATCTAAGTTCTTTGCGCTGATGTATCCCGATCATCCGTACGGTCGTATTTTTCCTACTGCCGACATGATTGACAGCTATGATTTGGAACTGGTAAAACAGTTTTATCAGGATAACTTTGGCGCGAAGCGTAGTGTACTGTATGTGGTAGGGCAGTTTGATAAAGACGCCGCTGCTACCGCTATCGAAGAAAGTTTTAAGAGTTGGGTGGCAGGCCCGGAGCCAACCTATCCCGATACGCCTTTGGCTGCCGCGAAAGATGTTTCCATTACCGATCGCCCCGGTGCGCCGCAGTCCACCCTGATGATAGGCTTACCAGTGCCTGGCCCCGATAATCAGGATTACATTTCTATGAGTGTGATGAATGCCCTGCTGGGAGGTTCCTTTGCGTCTCGTATTACCAGCAACATTCGTGAAGACAAAGGTTATACCTATTCCCCTTCCAGTTCCATCAGCAACCGAATAGGAGGGTCACTGTGGTTTGAGATGGCCGACGTAACTACCGAACACACCCAGGCTTCACTTGATGAGATACGGAAAGAAATTGAACGGCTACAGCAGGAAGCGCCCGGTAAAGAAGAACTGGAAGGCATACAAAACTATCAGGCCGGTATTTTTGTATTGCAAAACTCATCGCTGGGTGGCATTATCGGACAGCTTAATTTTCTGGATCAGTATAATTTACCTGATTCATTTCTGACCAATTATGTGCAAAATATTTATGCCGTTACCCCCGAAAAGGTGAAAGAGATGACTGACAAATACCTGGATCCTGATAAAATGACACTTGTAATTGTGGGCGATAAAAGTAAAATTGAGCAACAAATAGAAGGCGCTCAGTTTCAACCCAAATAAAAATCTTGTTATTTATTTTTAGAAGAAAAGAGAGAGGTAAGCTGCCTCTCTTTTTTTAGAAAGTTTTTGGTAGAAACATTTACAGAAGCTTTTCTACCCCTTTATTGGTTTGCCGTTTCTCAAAAACTAATCCTTAAAAGTTATGTTCTCATAATTTTTAGTGCTGAAAAAGGGAAAAGTAATGGACTTCCGCGTCATTGGATAAAATGTTCATCTCATAGCAAGGAGAATATTATTAGGTAATGAAAATCATGGAAAATCTTAATATCATTCCTGTTTTCCGCATTGCAACACCCTGGAAATTTTTTTGTATGATTCGGTATAGCTCAGTCTGTTGGTTATCCATTTTTAGAAGTTGACTCTTAATGTGTTTAGATTCTGGAAGAAGATAAGTTATCTGGTATATATTTTGAGTGAGTTCCGCTGCTTATTTGAGTGACAAGGTTGATTTTTCCTTATCGGCATTGAACTTCTCATAATCGATTTCAATGGTAACTTCTCCTTCTAACTTGAGATATTTATTATAGCCTCTGTTATTGATATTCGATTTGGCGAGTTTTCCTGCTTTGATCTGCTTTTCCAGTCGGCTCAAACCTCTTTTTCGGTTGTGAATGCGACTACAAGTTTTGTTTTGTCATCTTTTCTGATATTGATCACTTATCCATCACCCCATTTTTTAGACAATATCTTTTGTTTTATCTTTTCGGATTCTTTTTTTACTCTGGCCCTAATAATATACTCGTAATAGTTCTTTTCTAAAGCTTTGATATTGTCATGTGACAGTAAGCCTGCATCGGCAACCACAATGGGCTTGCCCATCTTGAATTTGGCAGTAATCTTTTCCAGAAAAAGTGGTAGTGTGTGCCCCTCGTAAATGCTACCCTCAAAAATGTCATACCCGATGGCATAACCTCCAATCCCCACCAATAAGCCTAAATAAATCTGAGGGTTTTGGTGTTTACCGTCTTTTGAAAAGCCTGTCTTACGCGGATCATCTTCCTCACTGGCCTCAAAATAAATTGTGGTCATATCGTAAAAGACAACACTCAAATTATCTTTCAATACCTTGAGCGTATGGGCAAAGGCAATCTGCTCTACCCGGGCTTTCAGCTGGTTGTTGAGTTTGTCCAGAAAACGGTAAACAGTATCTATGTCCAGGTGAACGCCCAGATAGCGATATAGATATTCTACCGTCTTAAGCTTGCTCAATGGAAAAGCCAATCGGGCTATCACTAAATGGCGGAATAATTCTTCCTCTACTTCATGGAACCCAATGCTGTCGTAGATCCTGCCAAAAATCAATTCCGGACCTACTGTTCTTACGCTGGCATTTGCCAGACTTTCCATCACTTGCTCCACCAAAGTGTCTTGTTCGGAAATGAAGATTCGCGACTGTCCGGAGAGTTTCTCGATTTCTTGTTTACCCAAAAACCAAAGTTTTTCAACTTCCTGTTCGCTATCACCACTGCCTACGGTTTTTATCACTCGGTATTTACCGTGTGCCTTAGAGATGATCTGTACAGAAATACTCCCAGAGCGGTTTCTCAATTTTCTTAAAAACATGCTCAAAAATAGGCTTGCAACACCCAATTTTAAAAATTACTCCTTGATAATCAATGTGTTACAATCAAATTTTTGTTCAGTGCGGAAAACAGGAAGATGATACCAGGGAAGAAAATTTAAAAATACTGGCTGTAGCGATGAACCAACTGGAAGAACGTTGTATAGAAATAATTAAAATGGGATATTTTGAAAAGTATTCGCATAGAGAAATCGCGGAATTATTAGCTTACACCGAAGGATTTGCCAAGAAAAAAAGACATACCTGCCTAGAAAAACTAACAGAGATCTATCATACCATTAAGTGCGGCGAATCATAATGAAGATAATAAAACAGCAAGGACTGAACGATATGTACGGGGCGAATCGCACGGTGAAATGCTGGAAATTTTGGCTAATCACAGTATCGAAACAGTATTAGCAAATCGCGGTTGTCATGGCCCGTTTGAGCAGCGTAATGTACAAATTTTGTATTTCCCGGATAAAGATCAGTACTTCTTAAAAAATAATGGTAACCAGTATTCCTTACAGAAACTCTATGAGATCACCCGCTTGAAATAGAGCACAATGCCTGAAACTAACCAACCGCAAAATGATAATTCATTTTAAAAAGCAATAATAAGGCAAAATTATTCTACTGAATAACTAACAGAAATCCTATAAACAGGTTATACTGTAAAATAATTTTTACCCTTAAATTATTACAACGTGAATCAAGCTAACATACGAAATCTGAACTGGTACATACCTGCTTTATTTTTAATCCTTACTGCCTGCGAATCGATGGGTGCTGAAGGGAATCTGGGCGTAGGTGTTGTGGCTGGTATTGCCGTAGCCATCCTATTGGGCTGGGGTGCTTTCAGGCTGCTGGGTGGTATGCTTAGGGTGGGCATCTGGAGTACCGTTATTCTGGTAATTATTGTAATTGGCGTAGTAATCTGGCTTGTATTCAAATTTTTAGCTTAAGTTATCCCCGATTGCTATTAGCGTACTTATTCATACTCCATTATCCTTGTAACAAAACCTGTGATTCCGTTAATTTAAGGGTATAAAAATCTTATTTCCCCCTTCTTTCCTACCTGATATCGTACACCCTTTCGAGGTGCTTTGTTATGAAACAATCATTCTTGTTTACGGGTCAACCTTTCTGAAAAAAAGCAATTTTCATTAATTTTTCCTCTCAAATTTCATTTTTTAAGGCTGTTTCTTTAAAAAATTCTATTTTCTCTTAATTTTATTTAATTATAAATTATTATTCTTATATTTGCATATATCTCATATAAAAAATTTAAAAGTATAATAATTTGTACATATGTTTAAATTTTACCTATTATTTTTCTTTGTAGGTATCGCGACAACGAGTCATGCCCAATCTGATAGTCAATCACCATTTTTTACCAGTGAAACCTACGACAGTGCTTTAAAGAAAAGTGATTATGTAATTATAAAACATGACGACCAATCTGATGATTACCGGATATTTAGCAATGAAGATTGGAGCGGCACCAGCCGGAATCTGGCTGTTATTGTAGCCTTTCAGGATGCGCCTGTCGCTATTAATACCGCTGGCTCCAGGCTTTCGTATGAAGATATTTTCAGCAAATTTAAAAGGGACATCAACGCGTTTCATAATTCCACAAACGCCCGCTCTACTTCTTCCGCTCCTATCATAAACAGGAAATATTTTAAAACATTTAATGGCGTATCGGCCAGCATTCCTTACCAGCTGATTAGTAAAATTGAAGCGCTGCCATACGTAAAACAAGTGTATCCCGATCGGCAGGTAAAAGCCTTTCTGGATAAGAGTGCCCAACAAGTAAACGCTATCGCTTTCAGAGAAAAATATAAAACGCAGGGCAAAGGCATTGTGGTGGGCATTATCGATACAGGCATCGATTACACCCATGCCGACCTGGGTGGTGGCTATGGACCTAAGTATAAGGTAATCGGCGGGTACGATTTTGTGAATAATGATGAAGATCCTATGGACGATAACGGTCATGGTACCCATGTGTCGGGCATTGTGGCTGCCCAGGGAAGTATGCCGGGCATTGCCCCTGCGGCTTCGCTGGTCGCGCTGAAAGTGTTGAATAATGGTGGGTATGGCAGCCACTCAGCAATTATTGCTGCCATCGAGTGGTGTGTGGATCCTAATGGCGATGGTGATTTTTCCGATCGGCTGGACGTAATTAATCTGAGTTTGGGTAGTGCCAATGGCCATGCCGATGATCCGGTTTCACAAGCGGTAGACAATGCTGTAAACGCCGGTATTACAGTTTGCGTAGCTGCCGGCAACGATTATGATCATTATAAAATTGGCAGCCCCGGCACCGCCCGACTGGCTATTACGGTGGGTGCTACCAATCAGGAAGACAAAATCACCGATTTCAGTTCCAAAGGTCCTACCAAACAAAATTTATTGCTTAAACCTGATCTGGTAGCGCCGGGGTTTCAGATTTTGGCGCCTAAACCTAATAATACCTATGCCCGCCATAATGGCACTTCTATGGCGACCCCCCATGTAACCGGAGCGGTAGCCCTACTGAAAAGCATTCATCCTGACTGGACTCCCCGGCAGCTGAAGTCGGCACTGATGCAGGGCGCGCAACCTCTGGGCCTAAGCCTTTGGGAACAAGGCGCCGGCCGACTCGATATTGTACAGGCCGCCGCTCAGAATCTGCTGGTTTCTCCGACCAGCCTTAGTTTAGGAATGGTAGATAATGAAACTGACGTGTGGGTCAAAACCGATACCCTCACCCTCTATAATGTTTCCGATTCTGTTAAAAACATATCTCTGTCAGTAGAAGGTATTTCCGTGCCGGGGCTTAGCTTTTCCTTTAGTACCACTGATTTGGCGATAGCCCCGTATGATAGCAGCCGGGTTTTGTTTTCAGTAATTGCCGATAACCAGCATTTACCCTTCAAGCCAGAAGGCATCCCCAGTTATGATGGTCATATTCTGGTAAATGACCACCAGGAACATTTACGCATTGGTTTTGCCCTCTTTAAAAGCCCGGTAATGGCCTTACACTTCGACGCAAGACCCGATCTGGTGGTGGTGCACGACAGACAAAAAGCTGTTTTCAAGGAACACAACCTGGATACACTGGTGAACCTGCGCATACCCCAGGGCACCTACGACATCATGGTGTTTTTCGATGGTTTTACAAAATCTATTATTAGGGAAAATGTAATGTTATCGAGTAATTCTTCACTACATATTTCTAAAAGGGAGGCTATTCATGAACTTATTTTGAAAGGGGTAAGTCCGGAAGGTGAAGAAGTATCGGTAATAGATGCGACCTTTGAAGGTTTACGGTATAAAGGCAGTGATTTAGGCCTTCGACTGGCCCGTTTTATTTTCTACGCTGGAAAGCTTCCAAAAAGCACAAAACGTTACGTTTCTGATATCAGCAATAAATACTATTACGAACTGGGCCTGACCAGTTATCCCAGTATGAATGCCGGCCACCATTGGCTGGATTTTCCATTTTCTTTTGTAGAAGGTATTTATGCTTCTAAAACTTGTCAGAACAGTCCGCAGGATTTTGAAAAAGTAGTATTCAATTACAGAAATAGTTTTAACCATACCGATTCATTGTTTTATACACTGGGTAAAATTTCCATGAGCCACGGCAGTAGTTATAAAATTTACGACCGAAACATGCCCAATGCCAATGTAATTAAACCTCCTTACCGCATTGAAGCATATTACCTGCGCAATCCCAGCCCATACTTTAACATCAATAATATAAAGTACAGAGATATTTATGTGCTTGATTCTGCCGAGTTTAGGGAGCAAAAAGACATTAAAGTAGCTACCAGCGGCAGAATGGAGCTTAATTATGGAACTGAAGATATTGCTTTTACAGCCAGAAACGCATTGACCTTGCTTCCTACTAAACCTTATGCTGAAGTTACGATGGGTATGAGCCCACCCAACTGGTCCAATAGCATTTATAAAAATGCCAATAACCTTATTGCTTATCCGGAAAGTGTATTCTTTAGCCATCCGTTTGGAGATATACTGCTGGATTCTATTCCTTATCAGTTTTCTTCTACTGATGGAATGCTAAAGAAAGGTTGGTTTGTGAATAATTCAGATGCTGTGTATAACGATGAAAACAAAATAATTATTCCCGCGTCTGCCGGGCAGGTTATTGATTTCACAGCGGCTTACGATCAATTTCTGGTAAATGGAAGAAGAGGGCTTGCTACCATAAAAAATAAATTTTTTTTTAGTTTTGGAGATTTTTCAACCAATCTCTCCAACCTGTATTTCAGCCAAAATGGAATTCCTACCGATATGTTCCTGCCTTCCGGCTTAATTACGGTAACTTGCCAACCAACCGGTGGAAATTCAGCCATCTGGTCGCTAAGCATGAAACACACCGACCTGGATACTGCCTGGACAGAAGTACCAGCTACCTATAATCCTGTTACCTATCGGCTTGAAGGAAGCATTCAACCCGATACGCTGAAACCAGGTTACTACTCATTCAGGGTAGCCTCATCCGGTAACTATTTTGAATACACCATTGAACCTGCGTTTTATCTGGCTACCCCTGCCTTCTCCGACTCGCTGGCGCTGGCAGCCCTGTACCATAGTACCAAAGGAGAAAAGTGGAAGAATCAAAAGGGCTGGCTGGCCGACAAAAACCTGAGCAACTGGTATGGGGTAACCGTAAAAAACGGGAGAGTTACAGCCGTACAGTTGCCGGATAATAATTTGCACGGGTATTTGCCCAGAGAAATTGCCCAAATGGATCGCCTCCAGATTCTTGATTTGTCAGGCAACCAACTTACCGACCTGATTGACCTGTCAGATTTAAGTGCATTGGAACAGATGAATGTGAGTGCGAATAACCTTTCGTTTGAAGACTTAGAGCCTAATATTGATATTAAAAACATACAATACAATCCCCAGGATTCATTAAACAGCACAAAGCGCCTGGATATGAATGTTGGCAATCCGCTTGAGCTTGCCGCATTTGCCGGTGGACATTTTAACAAATACACCTGGTACAAAAATGGAAAACCTTTAGAAAATCGGGGCGATACACTACGCTTTGAAGCGCTTACCCTGCAGGATGCCGGCACGTACCATTTCCATGTAATCAACGATACGGTGAGCAACCTTACCTTGTGGAGTCGCCCCATCCAACTGACCGTAACAGAAGATCCGTTTCAGCCCATCAGAGACTGGATCGTAACTTACGACAATGGAAATTCACGGGGTGTGAACTGGATAGATTACGACAGCGATGGAGATACCGATTTGTTTGTGCTGGATTATAATGGTGCACATTCACTATACCGGAACGAATTGTCAGCCAATGATTCTGTTTCTTTTGTGAAAACGAGTTTTGAAAACAGAGGCAGTAACAATGCATACAGCAGTACCTGGGCCGATTACGATAACGATGGTCTCTGGGATGTGTTTATCACCAGCAGAGAGCTTGAACAGCCCAGTCGGTTATACAGAAATACCGGTAACAGTGCATTTGTACCGGTTACAGGTCTGGCTTATGAACACAACCGCTGGGCAACCAATTCGGCCAGTTGGGGTGATTACAATCATGATGGATTTGCCGATTTGCTGCTTGCTAATTCATATCATTATTTAGGAAATAGTTCAGATGATTATGTATTGAAGAATGAGGAAGGAAAAAATCTGCTGCCTTTTCAGGCTTCCTATGGCAATGGCACAGTGTATTGCAACTGGACCGATTACGATAATGATGGCGATTTGGATGCCTATTTCGCGTCTACCTACAACCAGCTTAATACCAATGACAAAGATTCTATTGATAAATATAAAAGCGTAAATATTTCCAGTAAGTCTGCCTCTATCAGTGGGGGAAGCTGGGGCGATTACGACAACGATGGCGACCTGGACCTGTTTGTAGCCAATACCACGCCCTGGTGCGTAGGATGTGAGGGGAGAAACCAGCTTTACAGAAATGACAACGCGACTTTTATCCTTGTGAACAACTTACCCTGGTCCGAAACTGATAATAATTCGGTGGGTAGCAGCTGGGGCGATTATGACAACGATGGCGACCTGGACCTGTTTGTAACCAACTGGGGAGAACAAAGCGAATTGTGGAAAAATACGCTTATAGAAACCGGTACGATACAGTTTGAACAGGCAATAAGTAGTGCTACCACAGGCACCGCTCAGTCAACAGGCGTAGCCTGGGGCGATTACGACAACGATGGCGACCTGGACCTGTTTGTCGCGAATAGTTTCCAGGATAATTTCCTGTTTCAGAATAAAGGAAATGCCAATCACTGGTTGAGTATTGCCTGTGAGGGCACGTTTTCTAACCGGGCTGCCATGGGCACCCGCGTTCAGGTAATGGCGCATATCCATGGAAATGAGGTTTGGCAAACCCGCGAAATTTCAGGGCAAACGGGAAAATCGTCACAAAACAGCGCCACACTGCTGTTTGGGCTGGGCAATGCTTCAGCCGCAGACTCTATCATTGTACAGTGGTCATCAGGCATTGTCCAGCATTTTGGGCCGGCTAAAGCCAGGCAGCACCTTTTATTCCGTGAGCCAGACTTATTTCTGAGCAGGCCCAACGATGCCATTATGCTGGAAAACCAAACGCTCACCATACCGATGCGTATTCAGTATCGGGGTGATCAGGCATTGGTATTATCGGCTTCATCAACCAATGCGGCCCTGAGTTTTTCTTTCTCTGGCACCGTACTGAAAGTAAAAGCGGAAAACTATACCGGCAAAGCATTGGTAACCGTGAAGGTGGAAGACGGCGAACAGGCCGCTGAGCAGCAGTTTAAACTTACGGTGAAATCTTTTGAACAGCAAACGCCTGGCGAACAGCCCGGTAATCCGGAGGGCCCCACCACCAATCCGGGCGAACCTGCGCTAACTCCTGGAGAACAACCCGGCAATCCGCAAAGCCCTGAAAACCCTGGCACCATAACCGGTATAGATGAGGAGCAGGAACCTGCAGCTCCGGTGGTGATTTATCCCAATCCTAATCAGGGCACTTTGTATGTGTTAACAAACAGCAAACAAATTAACAGGATAAATAGTATTCGACTCATCAGTCCGATCGGGAAGGTTGTGGTTGAAAATATACTGGCAGCAGGTACAGCAGGCAAGCCTTTGGAAATAGACCTGAGCCATTTGCCTGCTGGCATATATACGCTGCAGGTAGAAACTGACGATACTATTTTTAACAGAAAAGTAGTGCTCAGGAAATAATTGATTATCTGTTTTCCACCAGCCAATATTTGCGGAATAGGAGGGTGAAAATTCAAGATTACTTGTATGCCTGTCCATTCAATGTATAGCGTAAAAACAGAAACATACATATTCCATACCCGCATCAATGTTTATTCGAGCGTTACTTTCGGCGTCCGATGCGCTGCATCGCACTTCTCAAGTGCCTTAATCAGACGAAAATCGTTCTCAAAATCCCTGGTTAGCCTGAATGTCAACACGCCCTAGGTAAAAAATCCGCGTTTATAGTATCTTCGTAACAAGTTGTGACCGCGTCGGCAGTCCGATTGAGTTTGCATGAAATTTATTGGTTTGGTTACCTCAAATTTCTTACTTCTCTATCACAACTCTTTACTTTTTATCCTATTTCCGGATAGGCTCTTAATTATTTCGGCCAACTTGTAGATGGACAAATGTTTATGATATCTCGAATACCAATTTCCCGTCTTTGAATACTTTTATAATCTGTATTTTATTCTGTTCTAATAGGTTAAATACCACCCAATCTTCAGCTTTCTGGTCTGAGAAAGGAATTTGTTTTTCTTTAATAAATGTTTGCGGTATTACAGAGGCCATTTCCCAGGCTTTATCCAAATCGGCTATCTTTTTATCAATTAGATACTGAACGTTTTCTAACAAATTCTTTGTAGCTCCGGCCAGCATACCTGGTGTTTGGTAGATGGCCAGCCTGCCATTTTTTTCTAACACTACTTTGCCTCCAATATGCGTATCATAAATATTGGGCTCCATACCCGAAAAGCGGGTAGCATCACTCACCAGCATTGCTTTACTGCCTTTCGTTTTTAATACTACTTTTATAAAAGATTCGGGAATATGGAATCCATCTGCAATGATGCTGGCATACAGTTCGTCCTGGGCCAGTTGTTCCCAGAGAATATTAGGATGCCGGGGTAAAGTAAGCGGAACACCATTGCCCAAGTGCGTAGACATACTGGCACCAGCCTGTATCGCTTTCTGAATCTGAGCGGGAGTGGCACTGGTATGGCCCAGCGCCACTTTGATGTCTGCCTGGGTACATATTCTAATAAAATCAGGAGCCGCTTCCCACTCCGGCGCAAGTGTTATAACTTTGATTTTACCTTTAGCTACTTCCTGAAATTTTTGCACCAAAACCCAATCAGGCGGTTTGATGTAGTCTTTTTGGTGAGCTCCTCTTGCGCCTTCTTCCGGAGAAATAAACGGTCCTTCCAGATGAATGCCCTCTACACAGGCATTCACCAGCGGATACACTTCACAGGCATTGGCAAGGGTACCCAGTATTTTGGTAACACTTTCGTCTGAATTGGTAATAATAGTAGGAAAAAAGGTAGTAATGCCGTTTGTTAACAGATATTTTGTAGCCGCTAAAATGTCTTCCCGTGTCAGCGAATTGTTATTAAAATCAATTCCATCAATGCCGTTGATTTGAAGATCCATTAAGCCTGGTCCTATATAAGGAAGTTGATTACTGCTTTCTTCGTTAGCATCATCGCCATTTAATATTTCTTTTTGTATGGCAATTTTTTCTATTTTTCCTGTAATGCAATTAATTCCTTGTATGCTTTTCATCTGAATAAAGGTTGTTTTGAAAATATTATTTTGATGCAGACGCAGCGTCTAAATAAAGATGGCAATGGGGATGCTTTCTTAAAATAGTTGCCGGACACTCTGTTGAAATGGGACCATGCAGTTTTTTTGCTACATCCTCCCGTTTTGTTTTTCCGGGTACTACGCAAAACAAAAAGTTGCCATTCATTAAAGCAGGAATAGTAAGCGTAATGGCCTGAATGGGTACCGCTGCCAATGAAGCAAAACACCCATCGTTCAACTGCTGCTGCCTGCACATTTCATCCAGTTCTACTTCATTTTGTGAAGGCGCGGCCGCAAAAATCATCCACATGGAGTCCTTTTCAGATAATAATTCTATAATTTTTTCATCTTCCATTTTTCTGGCGGCATTTCCCATTTCTTTACGGGTATTCAATACATGTACTTCCATTTCAGGCGAATAACAATTGATTTAAGTTTTTTGAAGTTTTTCTTTTTTTAAGTCACTTAATAACTGACTAACCCGATGCGGAACTGGCTTAGCTGTATTCAGGATACCAAACCCACTGTATACCAGGGCTGAAACAAGCACCGGCGAACTTACCTCCAGTGCAAGGTGATTCAGCTCCACGTTCTTTGTAACAATAAAGGTAATGAGGCCAGCGGCTACAGACGAAATGGCCGCTACCGATCCGCATCGTTTAAAAACAGGCAGCAATCCGAATAACACAGGAATAGAAATGGGTCCGACCAAAGCACCAAACCAGGTTACAACCAAACCGAATACGCCACCAAATTTTTCCTGCTGCAAGGCAATAAGTATGGTGAATGCTGTAAACATAAAGGTTGTAACCCGTGCTACCGTCAGCGACGATCGGGATAATTTAAGTTTCTCAGAAAAAGTGGGAAGAATATCCCTGGTAATAACCGCGGAAATAGTATTTACATCAGAGGAGGTCATGGTTAAGGTGTTAGCGAAAAGAGAAGCTACCACCAAACCGACCAAACCTGCTGGTAATAATTCTAGTGTCAGCAGGCCGTACGATTGGGTAGGGTCTTCCAGCCCGGGTAACAGAATGGGTGCTGCCCACATGGGAAAAAATAAAATCAGTGGCCAGATCAGGTATAAAGTTCCTGATAAACGTGCCGCTTTTTTTGCCTGTACCTCGTTGGGCGATGAAATGTAGCGGGTAGCCAGATTCCAGGTACCTCCATTATAGCTTAATGTGTTAATAAAAAGGAAAGCCAGGGCAAAACTTATGGTATAAGGGTCATTAAAAAGCTGATTATTGCCTTCCGGTAACTGGCTCCATATGTCGGTAACCGAACTTAATCCGCCCAATCGGTCCACTACCGCTATAAACATGACAATACCTGCTACTACTTGAACAATGAACTGCGTAAAATCGGTAATAATCACTGCCCAAAGCCCGCCAAAAGTTATATAAATCAAGGAAATGCCACCCGAAATCAGAATGCCTACCGACAACGATAATCCCGTGAAAATATTTAAAAGAATGGCAATAGCAGCCCATTTGGCGCCTACATCAAAAAGCTTCAGTATTACCCCACTCCACGCCATAATCTGCTGGGTAGCCAGGTTATACCGGGTAGCCAGAAACTCAAGTGGGGACTGAATTCTGAATTTTTTACGCAGCCGAACCCATAGTACCGGAAAAACACCCGAAAATCCTAAAATAGCAATTCCGATCGTTAAAGCCCACCACATGTATAACGAGAACCCATGCGTATAGGCCATGCCCGCATAGGCAACAAATACAGCCCCACTGTACCCGGAAACATGATGCGAAATACCGGATAACCACCAGGGTAATTTACCTCCCGCTACAAAATAGTCTTCAGAATCTTGATTTTTAAAATACGACCAGATGCCAATGGCCAGCATAGAAAGAAAAAATATACCAATAACTACCAGGTCAATCGTATCAAGCTTCATATAACATTTGGGTTAATAACAGCAGGCAGGAGTCCATACTTTGGTTGAAGTATTAAGAAAGTTTATATTTACTATTTATAGGATTTTTTGGCGGCCGCACCTCTGGCTTTATCCATTACGCTCTTTAAAGTAACTGCTTTGCCATTTTGCTTTTTACTTTCCTCAGCTGCCTGCATAAAAGCATAAATTTCCAGGGTTTCCTCATCAGGTACAGGAGACTTTCCGGTTTTAAAGAACTCTACAATTTGTACAACCAGAGGCCGGTATCCCGCATAGGGTCCAATGGGTGCTACGCCCTCTTCACCAAAAGCAGTTCCGCCATACCCTAATTTCCCTTCGCGAATCCCCCGGAAGGTACCAATTCGACCATCGTTCCAGGTACCCACCACCAATTCGGTTCCTTCGGTCTGGAAGCGAACCACCGCTTCACAACCTGTTTGCATTACGGTATATAACAGTTCTACGCCATGAATGCCGTACCAGAACAAATCGGGATGAGTTTTCTCGAGGTGGGCGGGGCTATAAGCATCCGCGCCAGAAACCTTCCCCACCGTTTTTCCCGACCTAATTTCCTGTGTGCCCTCGCTGTAACGGAGAGAAGAAGCCGAAAACATAGGTACATTGTACGCTTTAGCCGCATCATAAATAGCAATTACATCCGGTAAAGATGCCGCTACCGGTTTATCTATAAAAACTGGTTTTCCTGCTTCAAATACCTGGATAGCCTGTTCAAGTCTCGGACGGCCATCATTGGTTTCCAGGAAGACTACATCTACTTTTTCTAATAGTGCTTCGATAGAATCTGTGATTTCGATGCCCAGCTCTTTCATTTCTTCCGTATACTGCGGAATCCGACTTACACTGGATTCAATATCTTTGCTCCCGTGTGGATACGCCGCCACTACTTTTACACCAGCCACATCCGATTCTTTATCAGGATCATTCAGTGTTTTGGTAAACGCTACACTATGGGAAGTATCCAGACCAATAATACCAGCTTTTAACTCTGCTTTGGGGCTGCTAAAGCCTGACATGATTCCAAATGGTCTGCTATCTGCTAAATTCAATCCCACACCGGTAACAGCTAGCGATTTAATAAAATTACGGCGGTTGTATTCTTTCATTTTGTAATTGTCTTTTAGTGTTTTAGAATTATTTGTAAGCCTGATCATTATTCAGCAATTTGGTTAATTTTCGATTAGTTTAGATTCATTTTTAGGAATACCAGCTTGTGCCGCAAGTTTTACTATTCCATCCATAATAGTTGTTTCAATACTGGCCGACCAGGTTCCGGGTAAACCGTATACTATTTGTGAGGTTACCCCTTCGTAACCACCTTCCTTTAATATGGTTAATGAAGGAATATAGGCCATTACATCGTTAGAATAGCCTAGTACAAATATGCCTGGTCCAAAAATCTTTTTAAGATTGATCGCATATGCCACTACCAGTTCCCCGCCCAGGCTAAAAACTGGCTGATCGCCCAATTTCCAAACCTGCAAAGGGTAAGGATAAGTAGTAAGCAGCGATTCTCCCTCTTCAATTTTATCAAGCAACCGGATTGCCCACCGCTGTTCATATCCTGATTTTTTCTTTACTATTTCGGATAATTCCGATTTGGAAGGAGGATCAGAAATGGCCAGTTCAACTTCTGAATAAGCGGTGGTAAGTTGTGGCGCAAGTTCCCGCATATCTTCAGCTAATACCTGCTCAACCGCCGCCGCTAACGTTTTTCCGTATTGCTGTGCCAATGATACCTTTCTGCGTGGTAACGGATTCTGATCAGCGCCAGCGCCCTGAAAAAACAAAGCAGTGGCGCCCGGATATAATTTTTCCAATTCCAGCTGGGCAAATCCCGGATAATCTCCCGACCACTCGTATTCGCTCAAAACCGTTGCATGACAGGCATATCCAAAAACAATTGCCCTGAGATCGCCCCGAGCATTCACCACTTTTATTACCGGAACCGCATAATCATTCGGCCCTTGTAATTCGGTTTGTTTATTTAATTGTAATTCATCGTTATTTCGTCTGTTTACCTGAAAACGGGCTGCCCCGTTTTCCGAATACATCCTGACAGGTTCCAAGCCCGCCAATGCTTCTCCTACCAAATCTACTACCTGGTCTTCCAACTGATCGGCATACTGCTCGACTTTTTTTAACTGATCGGCATTCAGCGGATAAATATCCGAAAGGGCATCCTGCAATACGGGAGCGGAATGTGTATGTGAACTATTTAATAATACCTGTGCTTTCGACAGTTTGTATTTGTCGTTTAACCGTTGCCGAATACGATCTGACATTTTTTTGGGAATTCCCAGCAAATCGGTAGTAATAAGCACGGCATGTTTACCATTTGCATCTTCCAGCGCCAGCGCTTTGGCCCATAAATGGTGAAGCATGCCTTCCGCTTCATGGTCACGTGCGGCATAACCTGCCATCCACATGGGTTGCTCGGGAGTTATATTTACTTTGGCTACCCCGGCTTTCCATCCTGTCGCATTTGGCATAGATGAACCAAAAGTATCGGTTGAATATTCATTATTATGGTTAGTCTCTGGTGAAATGAATTTAAGACTTGAGAAACTTGCCTTTTCTTGAGCCAATCGGTTGATATGACAGGCTTCGTTATAGTTTGTCTTTTTTATAGCAAAATGGTACTCTGCCGACATATCTTTTCTTTCTTCTACATGGTTTGTACAACCAGAAACCAGTAAAATGCTTAAAGACAGGATCATCATGATAAAAATCAAGGCAAATGACCAAAGCTTACAGCACCTCTTTTTTATTGCATTCATTTCAATTAATTCAATGTTGCAGCACTTTTTTGATGGCGTTCAATAATATTTGTTCTACTTCGGGCGATACCCGCTCCTGGGTTTCATAACCACCCTGGCTGTATGAAATTTTTGTACCGATGTAGCCCGGGCCGTACTCTTCATAGGCAGCTGTACAAACATGATCGTCAGGCCGCATTGCCTGGGCGGCAAGCTGGTATTCTACAAACAGTTCACCGGGCAAGTTCAGCAGCCACATGTTGGCCAATCGTAATGAAGAAACTTCTGTTGTATTACCCGCTTGGGTCCATTTCAACCAGGCCAGATGTTTGGCGGCCGCAAACTTTTCTTCCGCATTTGCTTTTTCACTCGCTAAAATGGCTCTCAGATCTACGCCATTAACATGTTTTCCCACAGGAAGTGCTACGGTAACACTTTTCCAGGCTAAATCTTCTGTGGTAACCGGTATTTTAGTAGTTTGGTCCCAGGCCTGTTTCATGGCTGTTTCCATTCGTTTGGTCAGCACACTCCGCATGGCGGCGGAACCATCATTATATTTCCCCGCTGCCACGTTACCGGCCGCTCCTGTAAAATGAATATGGGGTACATTACCCAGTACCTTCTCCCGGGCATTACGGGCAATGCCA
Organism: Cyclobacteriaceae bacterium; assembly: GCA_041745535.1. Lineage (GTDB taxonomy): Bacteria > Bacteroidota > Bacteroidia > Cytophagales > Cyclobacteriaceae > JBGTIS01. The sequence continues at coordinate 28,649 of JBGTIS010000383.1, forward strand.
ACAAACTCACAGGTTACATCTCCTTCTCCATTATAACTTTGTGGGTGCGTGGCATAGTAGGTCATTACTGCAAACCCCTCATCTTCATTCCAGAAACTTACACTTTTTAACCGTGGGTCAATTACACCCTCGGGAACTGCTATGGCCAATGAATCGGTGGATTTGCTGTACCGAATAATCTCAACTTTGCCATCCTCGCCCAAAATACGCCGGTTTGACACGACTTTTTCAACCATAGCTTCACCAAAACCAATATGAGGAACAGGTTTTGCCTGCTTAACTGCCAACCGAACAGCATTAGCAGCATTTTGTATGGTTTTGACGAGAAAAGTTGTATCGTATCGAGTTCCGCCTAAACCATATTCTGCCAGAATACTTTCTGTGGTAAAATCGCGACGCATGCCATCGTGCTGGCGCAAGGCATGCGCCGATACGCGATCTGTAGAGGTATTAGCCGCTTCGGCCAGCTGTTTCTTCCATCTTTCCTGGCCTTCGTTGGCAATGCCCAGCCAGTCAACCGCGCATATTACAATGGGTTTTTTATCAGACAGAATCACAATTCCTCTGGCACTCAGAGAATCCGTGATACTTCGGGCGGGCGCGTAGGCCACCGGGCTTCCGATGGGCGGGGTGGCGTCTACCTTAAAAACACCAATCCGGATTTGTTCAGGCTTCTGTTGACAGGAATTTATGCTAAATAAGCATAACACCAATGCACAACCAAAAATCAACCTGCGCACTAGTTTTGACAGTGTAAATGATCGATAGGCAGGTGCATTCATTTCTTAAAATTCAAATTGATTTTAACTAATCTGAGGTGCCCAATAGGCACAATACCCCGATGCGTATACCGGCCCATGGAACAGCATACAACCTCCACAAGCTTGCTCCTTTCCTGGCGGAAGATAGAGGTTACAATTGCTACAATGATTATCCGCGAGGGGCGATTCTTCTACATACCCCAGTGTTTGGCGCTTCTTTAATTCGTTATCGCTCACTCCTGACAAATCATTACAGGAATCCACAGTAGCATATTCAGTTTGCTGTTGATTATCTTTTTTAGCCTTACAGCTTTCTGCTACCAAACTCCCGCCTAACAGAAGCACAATAGTGTATAATGATTCATATAAAAATTTCCTGCGTGAATTATCTCTTGTCATTCTTAAGCCATTACTGTTTAGCATACTGCATTTTTAAAAACTGTATTACTGCGCTTGCCCCTTCACTGGATTTAGTTTCCATATCAGCCAACTTTTCATTCACCTCATCACCCAGGGTGGTGGATTTTTTCAAACCACTTATCAAACCTGAAATAGCCGTTATTTGCCAGTTTTCCATATCCGAAACAGAAAAGAAATCCAGATAAGCTTTCATCTCATTGTCCGGATAACCGGAACCCAATACATAAGAGAAATCTTCCAGAAAGCCAGTTTTCCAGTCTGTCGCTTCTTCGAAAAATGTAGTTTGTCGCTTTAAAGTACGTAACAAACTTATTGAAGTACCAGCTTTAGCACTTAATACCGCAGTTCGGAACCAGGGGCTTTCCCCGTGCTGATCAATCACCTTAGCGAAGGCTTCTACAACTTCTTGCTGTTCGGAAAATTCTCCGGCACTTAAAATGGCCTGAAGTGCTACCCAGGCTGATGAATCCTGTGTGCCCTGCAGTAATTGCGGTAAACATGCGGGATATTGTTCCGATAACATCATCCCATATTTGCGCACTCCTGGATGCACATCGGCCATTGCCTGGCTCACCAGTTCTTTATTCAATGCATTTAATCCTTCCAGCACAAACAGGGCATGCAAACGAGCCCGTGGATCCTGGTGCTCAGCAAACATGGCTTTTACTTTCGGAATTACAGATACATCCTGCTTTTCCAGTAAAATTTTTTGTGCCTGAAGCCGCCACCAACGGTTCGGATGATCCAGCAGTTCCACATATGCCTCAGGTTGCTTATGCCTCAGGTCAGGCACCATTTCAGGCTGTGAGGCAGCATGAGCAGGTTTAATTCTATAAATTCTCCCATGCTGGCTTCCATTCATAAAATCCATATCTTCCTTCAGATCGTCCGGAATGGACACCGGAGTTTCGATATGCTGCCGGTACATGTCAATTACATACAGATACCCATCGGGGCCTACCGTAAAATTAGCTGGGCGAAACCACGGATCAGTAGAGGATAAAAACTCTCGGTCCTGTTCTGCCGCACCGCGCTTAGCTATAAAAACCGGACTGCTGTCGGATGAAACAAGAATATCGCGGTGCACCAGGTTACCAGCCACATCTCCTGTAAAAACATTTCCATAGTATGCTTCAGGAAAAGCATCACCGGCGTAAATAGTACCGCCGGAAGCTCCCGTGAAATGATCTTCCACGTATTCAACCCGGTCCAGTCCCTGTTCTTTATATTGCTGCTGTCGGCGATTGGTCCGTTCAGCCCGCCAGTACGGTGGAGGGGTGTCCTGAAACATTTCCAATTCATGATCTGAAATATTCTCAATCGCGTTGACGGAAGGCATATTTTCGTTCCGAATCATATATCTCCAGGGAATAACTGCCTGCCGGATATGCAGGGTATTCTGGGTAAAGAACCGATGTCCCCAATCGTCAATACATTGCCCAAACTGCGCAGGGCCGGTAGCTAATTCAAACTGATCGCGGTCCAGCCGGAACCGAAAATCACCGCCCTGCATGTTCAATGGAGCTGCATTGGGTTTTCTTTTAAAACTCACTTCGCCAGCCTGTCCGTTGTTGGCTGCATAAATCCAGTTATCTACACTAAACCGAAGATTGGTAATTTGGGCTTCCGAATTGTTTTCAAAAAACCCGGTAAAGAGCACTTCTTTTGTATCAGCTTTAAAATCTCCATCAGTGTCTTTCAGATAAAGAATATCGGGAGCTGCTGTTACAAGAAGCCCACCTTTCCAGGGTAGCACGCTGGTTGCTTCCGTAATTTTATCAGCAAATACAGTGGCCTGATCAATACGCCCGTCACCATCGGTATCAGCCAGCATTTTAATGCGTCCCTGCCCTTTTCCGGGTTCCGGTTTGAACGGATAATCGGGCATTTCTACTACATATATATTTCCCTGTTCGTCAAAAACTATTTCAACCGGATCAACCACATGGGGTTCCGCGGCAAATGTTTCAATAGTAAAACCATCCTGCAACTGGAAGCTTTCCAATGCCTTTTCAGGCGATAGCGGATCGGTATACCGCTTTTGGGAACACGATACACCCAAAGCGGTAACAATAATGAATACGACAGGTAGCAGGTGATTCATAAATATCTGAAACTATTATGTCCAAATAAATACACTCCTCAACGAAAGAGAAAAAACAGTAAATAATTAAACTTTTGGATCCCAGCCACTTTCGTACGATCGACTCCACAATGCATCGGCTTCGGGGTTATGAAGCACTTTACCAGTTTTCGGATCGCAGGTAAGCAGGCTTTTGGTTCGGTGCGCGATGTTACCCAAATGGCATAGATGTACACTTTTATTAGCATCTTCGATGTAAGAAGCCGGTAGCGCTCCATTGAGGATGGCCTCTCTGAAATTCATTAAATGGTCATGATCCAGATCGAACCCCGGCCCAGTGCTATCAACACTATTCATACTTCGGGGAGTTACTTTTTTAAGCTCCTTATTTTTGTTATCATAAATCACATAACCATTTCCATCAATTACCAATGTGCCATTCTCTCCATGAAAAGAGACACCGGCGGAAATACCCTCCAGGTTGCGCCCGTTACAGCTTCTTCCTTCCCAGAAAATAGAGGTTTCATTATCAAAATCATAAGTGGTGAGTTGGGTATCGGGCGTTTGCCAATCGTCGTTGTACGCATAGCGACCACCCTGAGAAGATACGCGAATGGGATAATCAACCCCAAGTCCCCAACGGCACAGATCAATAAAATGTGTTCCATTATTCAGAATCTCTCCGGTTCCCCAATGCCAGAACCAGTGCCAATTATAATGGATTACATTATCCATATACGGTTTCCGGGGTGCCGGACCCTGCCATAGGTCATAATCCAGACCTTCAGGCACAGCAACCTGCTTGCCCTTTCCGATTGATTCGCGGGTGTTGGCATACCAGGCACGCGCATAATAGGGCCGGCCAATGGCTCCGTCATTCAGTACGGCAATACCTTCCCGCACATTTTTCCACGAACGGCGCTGATTACCCATCTGCACTACTTTTTTGTGTTGTTTAGCCACATTTACCAGGGTTTCTCCTTCTGCCGGATTATGGCTGCACGGTTTTTCCACATACACATGCTTTCCGGCCTGCAAAGCCATAATGGCAGCCGGCGCATGCCAGTGGTCGGGAGTGGCTATTACGATGGCATCAATAGCAGGATCTTCCAGTACCTTCCTGATGTCTTTTTCGCCTTTTGGCTTTTTCTTTTGTCCACCCTCCATCGCTGCGTTAATCCCTTTTTGCATGGCCTGGTCATCCACATCACAAATACAGGCAATTTCAGCGCCCTGCAATTTGGCAAACCCCTGTGCCAGTGCCGCACCACGGCTGTTGGTACCCATAATGGCCACTACTATTTTGTCGTTTGCAGATCCATTGGTTTGGATATAAGGAAATCCTGCTCCCGCAAGCCCTAATCCTAAAGAACCTGCTGAGGCTTGTTTAATAAAATTTCTTCGTTTCATGATGAATTCAAACTTTATATATGATGATGTGGTAATTGATATTACTAAAAATTATAAATCAATTGTCCGTTTTTCCAGTGCGCTCTGGTAAGCGGCTTCAATGATAGCAATGGTTTGCAAAGCCTGCTCAGGTTTTACTATAAGTGCTGCACCATTTCTGATTACCTCATAAATATTGTCATAATAACCCGGATAGGAACCAGGTAAGGTTTCAACGCTTCCCACAAAGTGTAACCTATTGATTTGTGTATTCAGCTTTCCCCAAAATACTTCTGATTCAATTCCCCAATCTTTAAAAGGAATTTGCCCTGCTTTGAGCATGGCTTCCTGAGGATCGCCACCATATTTCATAAAACTACCTTCCGAACCATACAAGGCATAACGGGGGCCAGGTTCCCGTACCAGATAACTGGATTTAAGTGTTGCCTTTAATTTTTCGTAAAAAAGAATGAGCTCAAAATTGTCATCTACATTCCCCCCGGTTCTTTGAGTTCTAATATCAGCGGCAACAGCCTGAGGTTTTCCAAACAGCACCAGAACCTGATCAATCATATGCGAACCCAGGTTATACAATACGCCGGTGCCGGGCAAAGCTTCCTCTTTCCAGGCGCCGGGTTGAATGGAATTCCGAAACCGGTCGTAATGCGCTTCAAACGCTACCAACTCACCTAATAACCGACTATTAATTATTTTTTGCAAGGTAAGGAAATCACCATGCCAGCGACTATTCTGAAATACGCTCAACATTTTGCCCTGTTGTTCAGATAGCGCAATTAACTCAGCAGCCTGTGCTGAAGTTACTGTAAAGGCCTTTTCAACCACCACGTGTTTGTTGGCTTCCAAAGCTGCTTTTGCCATATCGAAATGGGTATGCTCAGGCGTATTTACCACGATTAATTCAATGTGCTGATCATTTAGCAGTTCATTGAATTGTGTGACCACAGCCACATCAGGATATTTTTCTTTCGCGTAAAAGTGCTTTCGCTCCAGCACTTTACTTAATAAAAACCCATGATGTGCACAGAGCAAGGGTGCATGAAACACTCTGCCTGACATGCCATAGGCTGCTAACCCAACTTTAATTCTATTTTTTTCTGAAGTTCCCATCAGATGGTTTAAAAAAAATAACAGTTTTAGAAGCTTCAATTTTTACGGGTACGTACCCGAAAATAGTAATAAATATATTAAATAAAAACTTAACCCAGTATTTTTAATCAGTTGCTATAAAACTCGTAGTTCTCTTTTGAAATAATATCGATGGGCATGTATTGCACTTTGTTTACAACCTTGGATAGAACAAGGTGCTGGTACAACGTCATTATACCTCGATAAGCCTGCTCTTCTGGCTTCTGACAAATCAGGAAATTGATGATTTCTTTCTTCAGATAATTGATATTCTTTTCAAGAAAATCATAACCAATCAGTAGCAGGTGTTTTTTTTCATTTTCCTCCAGATAGCGGGCTACCGTTGACACCCGGGAATTAGTAGCGAAAACAGCCTGTATATCCGGATGGACACTAAAAATGTGATTAAGGCTATCGGAAACCGCGGCAAACCCAGTTTGTCGGGTATCGATTTTTACAATTTCGTTCAGCTTATTATGGTCCTGAAAATAAGCCCTGAATCCCTCTTCTTTTCTGAGCAGGTGATGGTAGGTATCTATCTCCTTGGCAATGTTCACTACCAGGATTTTACCCGATTTGCCCATGCCATAACTTATTAAATGACCTGCCAGGTATCCGCTTTTTGTCAGATGCGGGCCAATATAACAAAGGCTGTCCTGATTCGGAATATCAGAATTTATAAGCACATATGGGATTTTCTGTGCTTTACATTGATTCGCCAACGCAATAGATTCTTCGGTAAAAGAAGGTGCCAGCATGATGCCATCCACTTTCGCGGAAAATATATCTATTGTTTCTTTTACAAAAGATGCCTTATCATTCTGATCGAAGAAAAATTTACTGATTTTAATACCATACCGATTGATTTCGCTTTCAGCCTTGTTAATTCCCTGTAGGGGTGCATTCCAGAAATCGGTTTCTTCCGAAACTTTAGGAATAAGAATGGCCAGGTTGTAAACTTTTCTGGAGGCCAGCCGGCTGGCTAATATATTAGGCTGATAGTTCAGGTCTTTAATAATCGCCTGAATTTTCTCCCGGGTTTTTTCAGAAACACCAGCTCTGTTATGCAGCACCCTATCAACGGTGGCAATTGAAACATTAGCTTTTCGGGCAATTTCACGGACATTCGCTAACTTTTTTCCATTGGTATCACTCATGGTATTAATTTTTAATAGCAGGTTTCTGAAAACCGATAGTTTACTAATTTGTACCTAAGCATGTAATTAATCAATAAAACTAAGAATTTTCACGATAGTATAATCTTCAATTCTCCACTCAAGTAATTCAAAATTCTCTTTTACTAATATTATGTTTAAGAATTTCACCAAAAGAAACAAAAAGTATTTTAATTAGAATTGTCCTAATCTAGGATGAATTCGCTTTTATTTAAAAAATTTATTTGGGGGACAAATATTCTTTTTAGAGCCTATCCGGAAATAAAAATAAAATAAAAGTTGTGATAGAGAAGTAAGAAATTTGAGGTGACTAAACCAATAATTTCATGCAAACTCAATCGGACTGCCGACGCGGTCACAACTTGTTACCAAGATACAATAAACGCGGAAATTTTACCCAGTGAAAGCTTATGGGCAGCCGTAGAACCGCTTTTG
>JBGTIS010000384.1:0-8292 GCA_041745535.1 Cyclobacteriaceae bacterium
GTGGGTAGATGTGGCGGAATTTCTGATATTATCATATCTTTGCTCAGTACGTAGTACATAAGGGTTGTGGTAAGTATGTTTATGTTTCGCGACACAAATATCCGCAACCCTTTTTTTACTTCAAAAAGTCGAGATCACTTCGTAATAAATATTTTGTTAAAAAAAATTAATTGATTGAAAAGTATTGTGATGTTAGGCTTGTACGCCAGAATAATTTTTGTTTTTAATTAAAATTTGTTTCTAAATGGTATTACTACTATCTGGAAAGTTACTTAAATAATTGAGACAATTAGAATTTGTGTAGATTAAGATGTTTGATGCATTGATACAAGTGCCTGTCATCTTTATAAAGGAAGAATATCGTTATAAAAATGAGTAAAAATGGAAATACCTGCGCTCTTTTAAAAAAACAGTAGGTAAAAAAATTATTAAAAGAACATCAGGCACTTTACAATCAGAGTGGGAAGATCCAGCACATGTGGAATACCTGTTTTTTAGTGACGATTCGGTTACCGTTTTTGCTTTTCAGGGTTCGGTATTGGGGGGGAAGTTTACAATTCTTGGTGACGTAAAAGACGAAGAACTGAAAAAAGAATTAAAGCTTACCTAAGCTGCTTTAATTACCTTGTCTTTTTCGGGAGTAAAAACTAACGGTTTTTATTATCTTTATTTAACAGATTTGCGTCTTCCTTTTCGCGAAAAATCAATTTATCAATCAAGATATAATAAAAAAACCACTTACGATTCGCAAGTGGTTTATTAGCGGCTCCTCCTGTTGGACTCGAACCAACGACCTACTGATTAACAGTCAGCCGCTCTAACCAACTGAGCTAAGGAGGAAGGTTGCCCCGTTTGGGACTGCAATATTAGTACGTTGAGTTTAATTTTGCAATGCTTGTGTCTATTTTTTGACTGAATCTGTTTACATAAATGTTACTGATTTTAGCGCGCGATTATAAAGTTGCCAGCTAGATCCTATTCTTAATAGCACCGAGTATAATAAGTATGATATAAAAATTCTAAATTGCCCGAACTTGTTTATTTTCTACGGGTTAAATAGTATATTAGTTAGTTGAGTGCCATTATTTAATAACAGCGATGATTAGTAGACGACAATTTTTATTGAGCATTTTACTTGCCTCTATTTTGGGTGGAATAGTAACTGTGGCCGGTTTTAAATTATTTACTGATAACAACAGCCAATTTCAATCGATAGAAGACAGGCAAAACGGAAGGTTATCAAATTTCCTTTTCGATTCTTCTTTTACAGTTCCTGCCGGAATCAACTTTGTGTATGCAGCCAAAGCAGCTACTCCTGCGGTAGTTTTTATAAGATCCACTTATTTTGGTAAAAGAAGCAGTTCAAAAAGTTTTAAAAATCCTTTCAACGATTTGTACGATTACTTTAAAGACAACGAAAACGAACAGCGAGATACCAGGGAAGGGATTTCATCTGGTTCGGGAGTTATTATTACCAACGATGGATATATTGTAACAAATAATCATGTAATTGAAGAGGCCGATAAGGTAGAAGTAACACTATCAGATAACAGAATTTATGATGCTGAGGTAATTGGTACTGACCCAAATACTGATCTGGCGCTTTTAAAAATAGAGGAAGAAGAATTGTCATTTGTCAAATTTGGTGATTCGGATATAATGGAAATTGGCGAATGGGTGCTGGCTATTGGTAATCCGTTTGGTACATTAACCTCTACCGTAACGGCCGGCATTGTAAGTGCGAAAGCCAGAAGTATCAGCATTCTCTATCAGCCTAATGGTTATCCGGTAGAATCATTTATTCAAACAGATGCCGCGGTAAACCAAGGTAACAGTGGTGGCGCATTGGTTAATTTGAAGGGCGAGTTGGTTGGAATCAATACGGCTATCGCGACACAAACTGGTTCCTATTCCGGATATTCGTTTGCTGTGCCGGTAACACTGGTAAGAAAAGTAGCGGAAGATCTGTTAAAATTCGGGACTGTACAGCGGGCATTGTTAGGGGTATCTATCCAACCAGTTACAGCCCGGCTTGCTGAAGAGGAAAATCTGGCTGGTATCGAAGGCGTATATGTAGCTGGTGTTGGAAATGAAAGCGCGGCTTCAGACGCAGGTATACGGGCCGGTGATGTAATTTTGGAAATTAATGAAGTTAGGGTAGGCAATGTAGCTGCTTTACAGGAATTGGTAGCACGAAACAGACCGGGCGACGAAATAGAAGTGACTTTCAGACGGGGTACTGAGGTACAAAAAGTGTACGTTACGCTTAAAAATACCATGGGTGATACACAAATTGTAATGAGGCCTGAAGAGGTGAATGTGGAAGGGAGCATATTTATTGACCCGGACAAGCGCTTAACCGATGTTCTTAAAATAGAAGGTGGCGCGCAACTAGATGAAATAGGGCCAGGTAAATGGGAAGAAGAAGGCTTTAAAGAAGGCTTTATTATAACTTCTATAGACAAACAACCTATTAAAAACGCGAAGGCACTTAAAGATATTCTTTTGGAAAAAAATGGTGGTATTTTAATTGAAGGTTATTTTCCAGATGGAAATAAGGAATATTTTGGACTATCTTGGAAATGATACGTAGAATGATTGCCCTGGTTCTGAGCCCAGAGGAAGCGGCATAACCGCGACTTAATAAGATATAATAATAAATTTGAATAATTATAATATAATTGTTAGTTTATCAATATTAGCATAAAACTTGGCTTCTTTGGTCTGCAAATCAGTGTTTTGCACAAATTTTGTTTATGATAATAATCATTCCTTCTAATTAGCTGGAAATATTGTTGCTTCAGGGAATTTAAAAGCAACCTTAGTTTTTTGTGTATTTTTAGTGGTATATTTAAGTCAATTTTTAACATATTTATAAAGCTGGTTTACTATGTCAGAAACAGGTAAAAAGAAACATCACGCTGTAATGCTTATTGATGATAATGAGATCGATAATCTCATCAATCAAAAAATGATTGAAGCTGCCAACATCAGCGAACATATATTTACACATTCCGGGGCCAAAAGTGCCATCGAATTTTTACGCAATATTGAAAAGCTTGGAAAAGAGGCAGAGCATGTTTTACCAGACGTAATATTCCTTGATATTGATATGCCTTTAATGGATGGTTTTCAGTTCCTTGATGAATTTGACAGATTGACTGAAGTAACTAAAGAAAAATGTGCTATTGTTATGTTAACCTCCTCTATAAATCCGCAGGATGTTAATAAATCTCACAAATACGCCTGTGTGAAGCAATATATCAATAAGCCCCTCACGCAAAAAAATCTGGAAAAACTAGCGGTTTAACTCCGGAAGGTTCAATAAAATTTTCTTTTGAAGGAATCTAGGCCTGCACTGTTGTGTAGGCTTTGCCTTTATATTATAATTTTGCGAGTCATTTCCAGCCGATACATAGTTTGAAGTAGCATAAAATCAATTCCATAGCTATATATCGGATTTCACCATTTTATGAACAAAAAAGCCGGGTGTTAACCCAGCTTTTGTTGATTTAGGAATAAAAAAATTTATTCAGTTGTGATTATTTGCCTCCGACCTTGGATCCATTAGAACTGGTAAAAACCACTTCAGTTTGGCCTGGTACCGGAACAGGATACATACCATTTGCATCGGGCAAAACTGGCGGATCAGCATCGAAGGCAAATGTTTCCGGCAGCAGATTAATGTCTGATTTCATAGCTTCATCCCAGGTAATCACTTTCCCTGAATAAGTAGCCATACGACCCAAAATAGCGGTCATGGTGCTTTTTGCCCCATTCTCGGCATCGGTAATTACACCACCATTTTTAATAGAAGCGAACAATTCGTCGTGTTCTACCTGATATGGGTCCAAATCGTTTTTATCTCTGTAACTCCATAAAGATTTGCCTTTCAGATCGGTAATTTGCGTGTCTCGTAAGGTTGTGGCCATACCCTTTGTTCCAACAAACTGCTCGGAAACCCGGCTCATGCAACCTTCGATATGCCGGCATTGGCTATTGATAATGGCACCATCCTCATAAGTAAATTCTACATAATGGTGGTCAAAAATCTCTCCATGATCAGGACCTTTTCGTACTTCACGACCGCCCATTCCCTGCGCGCTTACAGGATATCCATTTTTAGCCCAGTTGGCCACATCAATATTATGAATATGCTGTTCTAAAATATGATCGCCGCAGAGCCATACAAAATAGTACCAGTTTCGCATTTGATATTCCATTTCGGTTTGTCCTGCTTCGCGCGGGCGAACCCATACACCTGGACTGTTCCAATATACCTGACCAGAAACAATATCTCCGATTTCACCACCATGTAACCGGCTCATTAGTTCCTGATAACTTTTCTGATAATGTCTTTGCAGACCCACTACCACATTCAGGTTTTTTTCTTTGGCTTTTTTTGCTGTTTCAAGCACCTTTCTGATTCCCGGTACGTCAGTAGCTACTGGTTTTTCCATAAATACATGCTTGCCAGCCTCTACCGCAGCTTCAAAATGAATAGGTCTAAATCCAGGAGGGGTAGTTAGTATAACTACATCGGCTAAGGCAATGGCATTTTTATAACCATCAAATCCAACAAATTTATTTTCTTCTGGCACATCTATTCTGCTCGATTTGCCATGTTTCTTTGTTAAATTATCGTAGCTTTCATCGAGGCGATCACGAAAAGCATCGGCCATGGCAACGAGTTTAACATCTTCGTTGGTGCTTAATGCCTGGCTGGCAGCTCCGGTTCCGCGTCCCCCACATCCGATTAGGGCAACTTTCAGCGTTTCTTTTCCGGCTACATAAGCACTTGCGCCTACTGGTAATTGGCTTAGTAAAACGCCACCCGCTAAAGCAGAACTACTTTTTACAAAACCGCGGCGATTAATTAGGGTTAAATTTGATCTTTTGTCCATGAATAAGAATTTTGATGAATAAGATAGTAATTATTTTATAAGTCTTCGATGGGTTCTGGCCAAAATTTTTCAATTTCTTCAGGAGAAGGCGGATTTAAAGGTCGAACTACACGAAATCCTACAAACCGGGCATCGGTATGCCACCACCGGCTTTTGGGTATTTGTGGGTCCTGCTGTTTCCAGGAAGGTTTGGATGGAATGCGTGCGGCAGACCGTAGCATTTCCGGATCATCATCCCAAGACCCTCCTCGGGTTGTTCTAGGATATAAAGTTGTAGGTTTATTTAACGGATTATTAGCTTTATCACCCTCAAGGGAAGTGTAAAAATCAGGATTGTACTGGTCCAACGTCCATTCCGATACGTTGCCATGCATATCGTACAAACCCCAGGGATTGGGTTTTTTTGTCCCTACTTTTTCATAGCCATTCATGGTGTTATCATAATACCAGCCATATTCGCCAAGCTGCGAGACATCATCGCCAAAAGAATATTCGGTAGTAGTGCCAGCGCGGCAGGCATATTCCCATTCTGCTTCAGTTGGTAGCCGGTAAAAGTGGCCGGTTTTGGCAGTAAGCCATTTACAAAACATTTGTGCGGCATATTGGGTCATGCAAATAGCTGGGTAGCCATCCCGACCCATTCCAAAACTCATATCCAGATAGGGGGGGGTAGGCCTGGCTACGGCATCTACCTTTGCCTTGTCGACATTGGCCTGGTTCCCCTGGGCAGCCCGTTCATCAAGTTCTTTGTAAACAAAAAGATCGTACACATCCCATGTAATTTCAAATTTTTCCATCCAGAACGGATCAACAGATACTTCTTTCTGTGGGCCTTCACCTTCCTGAGCATTAGGAGAACTTTCAGGGCTTCCCATTAGAAACTTGCCCCCCTGAATAGGCACTAAGTCTATAGAAATATCAGTACCTGGTATGGTTTCGGTATAAGGTTCAAAATTATCTTCTTCTGGTTCAGAATTATTGGCTGTATAACTTTGCAGCATAAAAGCTGGTACACATACAAGCAGAAACATAACTTTTCTGAAACGTTTTGAGGAGGAATAGTGGTTTTTTAATTCAGCGTATTTCAACGTTAGGTGTATTTAAATATTTTTAAGGTAATTATTAAAAGAGTTTTAAATTTATCAATTTTCACTGAATGTTCTCTATTATTTTTAAGTTTTCTGATTTTTCAAGAATTTCTATTAAAAGCTTATTTTCTCATAATTACCTTACTCTACAAGCTATGGCTAAAAATTAGGTTGTATATGTTTCTGGTAATTTGAAAATTCGATATACCTAATTAATACCGTTGGTTGGGTTTCTGAACGATGATCAGCTATTGTATCTTAAAATGACCAATGAGGTTGTAGAAAGTGGCAATAGGTTAATTGCCGAATTGTTAGATGAATGCGCGCTGGATAGTTTTAATAATACTTTCAATGTTACTCCTTTCGATTTAAAAGCCTTTATAAAAGAAATAGTTGATATTTACAGATTACCGGCACAGAAAAAACTTCTGAGGGTATCGTAGTTTAATTCCCTTTTCAGGTAAATAATATAAAATACATAATTAATGAAGAATGCTACAATCAGGGTGTATACGAGAACCACAATCAGGCTGACCCATAATCGCTTTACGGGTTGCTCAAGCCACGAAACGCGTGTATCAAGGTATATGGTAATCAGTTCATTGCCTTTCCACATAATTACCCAGAAAGAAGCGTTAAATATAATGATGGCGATACCCGCCTGAAAAGAATTAAAACAACTTAGGCACGACAAATAAGCAACTGGAATTCCCCCAAAATAATAATGAGGAGAATCTTTCGGAGTTGCTTAAAAACCTTTTTTCTATCGATTCGCATGGTAAAGGCTACTTTCTCTAGCCAGCTTACTAAGATAATTCATTTTTTGAATGGCATTGAAAAATTGTAAAATTCTCCATTCAAGCTGTTTAATAAAAATCACAATTATTGTCCCGCGCATTGTTTGTGCATAGCCTGGGCATACTCCTGACCCCAAGCGGGCATAAGCGAATTGTCAGAAATATTTTTTTCATAAACCTGCATGGCTCGTGCAATCGAGCTACAAGGCTCTGACGTGTCAGTTCCCATAAACTTGGCAGTTCCATATTGCATTTGCCCCAGCAACAGCCATGACCTGGGATTTTCAGGATTCATTTGTGAAGCTTTTGATAATATTTGGATAGCTTTCGGCGCCATTTCCTGCCCACGTGTAGCCGGATCAACCGTAACCCGAATCATATATACATACCCCTGCAATGCCATAATTTCCGATTCTTCGTCGTTCAATGCTGTTGCTTTGTCTATGAAAGACTGTGCCCGGTCAAGGTAATTATCTTTTACAGTATTATCCTGGGTAATGGCTGCCATGGTGGTATAGGTGTAAGCGGTGTAATACCACGGAAGCCATTCTTTTTTTTCAGCAAGGCCGATACGTTCAAATTTATTGGCGATTTCCAGCATAGATTTTTCATTTTTAGCTTTGTATAAGGCTTCAATATTGGTAGCCATGGCTTTTTCATAGCCTTTGTCGAAAGAAAACGCGGCAAAGGAAATTAAAAATAGTAGTGAGATAACAATTATTTTTTTCATAGGGAACAGATGTTTTGAATTATTATATTTCAGTAACATTAAAAGTAAAGTAAAAGAGTTTACTGTATTCATAAAGGTCAAACTTTAAGTGAAGTGAATGATTTATTTTTGTTTAGAAATGAAGCTTTTACAGATTATCCATCTGGTTTTCCTGTTTGTTTTTGGTAAGGGTAACAAACAATCCTACAAAAAGGAAACGTTTAGAACACTGACCAATTTCCTGCCGTTGGTACACTCCAGTTTCATCCGGATTTTTGGCATATTCGTAACCAAACACATTATCAGAACCCAGCAGATTAGTAGCTGCCGCGTACAGAATAATATTTTGTCTGATTAAGTAGGCCGCATTGATACTAAGGTTATGAAAAGGCTTAGTAAAGTCGGTATGAAAGCGGGCATTATTCGGGTTTTCGTAGGGGCGACTACTGTTGAAACTGTAGGAACAACCCAACCGCGTTTTTATGGGCATTATAAAATGCTTAATAAACAGCCGAGAAATTATGCTTAGAGGCAAAGCTTGGAATAGCAGAGGCCTGGAATTTCCGATAATCGCGTTTGGTATCCAGATAAGAATAAGAAATCCAGTAGTTGCCATTTTTAATGGTTTTTTTATCTCTCCAGAAAATATCAATACCATTGGCATATCCTTTTCCGGAATTGGTGTTTGATGCGGGCAAAAAGGGCTGAGCGGGATCAAATTTGACTAAATTATGGTATTGTTTCAGGTAACCTTCAATTCTAAAGATACGATCGTTTTTCATAACCTGGTAGTT
>JBGTIS010000385.1:0-13853 GCA_041745535.1 Cyclobacteriaceae bacterium
GTTGATTTTTCAGTATGTGAGTTTTGAGTTGAGCTATGACAATTTTCATGAGAAAAGTCAGCGTATCTACCGGGTGGCTATGGACCAGTATAAGCAAGGTGCATTGGAAACCAAATCGGCTATGACCTTTCCGGTAGTAGGGAGAACCTTACAGGAGAATTTCCCCGAATCGGTAGCAGCATATGTAAGGCTGATCATTCAGACAGGTGTTTTTTCTTGTTTGGATGGGAAGGAACAGAAGATTTTTGATGAGGAAAAAGTTTTTTATACCGACAATTCCTTTTTTGAAGTATTCTCTTTTCCACTGCTAATGGGCCATGCAAAACAGGCATTAGTTGAACCCAATACTGTGGTAATTACGGCTTCCATAGCTGAAAAATATTTTGGCAGTTCCTGGAAAGAAGAAAATCTGGTGGGCAAAAGCATTCAACATAAATCCTATTTCGGAGAAACAGATTACCTGATTACCGGTGTGGTAGCTGATCCTCCGGAAAATTCTCACCTAAAATTCGATTTTCTGGTGTCTTATCCCACTATTTACGCCTGGGACGACGGCAATACAAATTACCGCGATGAGTCAGAAAATGCCTGGTTTTGGGAAAGCTTCTATACTTATGTTTTATTAAAGCCCGGGGTAGAACCTCAAAAGTTAGAGAAAGCATTCGAACCTATTGTTGACCAAAATACAGCAGACCGAAGAGAAATAGGATTTTTATACCGGTTTCACTTGCAACCCATTCATAAAATTCATCTGTATTCCAACCTGATGAATGAATTAGAGGCCAATGGAGATGCGCAGAAGGTTTATATTTTACTTATTATTGGCGTCTGTATCCTGGTGATTGCCTGGGTCAATTTTGTAAATCTTTCCACCGTAAAAGCCATTGAACGGGCTAAAGAAGTAGGCATGCGGAAAGTATTGGGAGCTTCCAGAAAACAACTTATCGGTCAGTATTTACTGGAAGCTACATTTTTAAATGCGGCTGGCCTGTTGCTGGCATTTACCTTTTTTCAATTAAGCATCCCTTATTTCAGGCAATTTACCGGAATCACACAAAGTAATTTCCTGTTTTTGCAACCTGCCATTTTTTTATACATCGGGTTATTCTTCCTGGCGGGAATAGTAATAAGTGGTATGTACCCTGCTTTTGTGCTTTCTGCTTATCAGCCCATCAAGGTATTAAAAGGAAAACTTAGCCAGTCACGGCAGGGAGGATGGTTAAAAAAGGGACTGATTGTTTTTCAATTCTCCATGGCCGCTCTTTTCATCATGATTGTTTTTACCATTCACCGCCAACTGTCTTTTATGAAAAATCATGAATTGGGAGTAGACATAGAACAGAAATTAGTGATTGAGGGCGCTAAGTTTATCAATAATATGGATGACTATCGAGATAATGTGTTTGCCTATAAAACATCCCTGAAACAGCACAGCATGGTACAGCACGTGACCCTTTCGCGAAATGTACCTGCTACCGAAATCAGGGGGAATAACTATGTGCAAAGGCTGGACAAACCCGACGATCCAAAATTTTGCCACGTAATGGGTGTGGATTATGATTATATGGCAACATTTGGGTTACAATTGTTGGTAGGAAGATTCTTTGATGAAAATCAGCTGGTAAGCAGTCCTGAAATCATAGAAGCCAATAAAAAAGCTCCGGATTTTGGTACCAATGACCATGCGATTATGATCAACGAAACCGCGGCAAAACTCCTCGGCTTTCAGCAGATAGAAGACGCTATCAATCAGCAGATTGCTGTGTTTGGCGGTGTAAAAGAGATTATTGGAGTGGTGAAAGATTATCATCATAAGTCTTTAAAAAACAAATTTGAACCCATCATTTTTTATCTACAGCCGATCGGGTGGGATTATATTACCTTAGACGTAAAACTGACAAAAAACACTCCTGAAAAGCTTGCCGATATCATTGCTTATGCTGAAAAAGAGTGGAGACAAATTTATCCGGATGAGCCGTTCAACTATTTCTTTCTGGATGATTTCTTCAACCAGCAATACAAAGCCGATCAGCAGTTTTACACGTTGTTCAACCTTTTTACTGGGCTCACCATTTTTATTGCCTGTTTAGGTTTATTTGGATTATCTGCCTACACTGCTTTGCAACGCACCAAAGAAATTGGTATCCGTAAAGTGTTGGGTGCATCGGTGCAAAGCATTGTTGGGTTGCTTTCCAAAGATTTTGTCATGCTGGTGGTCATTGCCAGTTTGCTGGCTTTGCCCATTGCTTACCTGGCGATGCAGCAATGGTTAGCAGCCTATGCCTTTCGCATTACGATCAGCTGGTGGCTGTTGGGTCTTCCGCTCTTACTGGTTTTCGTTATTGCCTTGCTCACCATTAGCATTCAAACCATCAAAGCCGCTTTTGCTAATCCTGTAGAATCGCTGAAGTATGAATAAACCTTAAATCATCATAATCCAGTTAATTAAAAATTTCTGTAAATCCTGATGCTGACATGCTGACCAATTACCTAAAAATCGCTTACCGAAATCTGTTGAAAAATAAAATCTTCAGCCTGATCAACATATTGGGCTTAGCCATTGGTATGGCGGCTTGCCTGCTTATTTTACAATATGTCCGTTTTGAATTGAGTTATGATGATTTTCATCAGGAGGCAGATCATATTTATAGAGTAAGCTATCAAAGTTACAAAGGTGGTATGCTGGAAAGTGAAAATGCCAGAACCTATCCGGCTGTAGGTGCTGCCCTCCAAGCCGACTTTCCCGAAGTAGCGGACTTTACGCGGCTGGTTATTCTGGGCGAAGCCGTGGTTACGCATGAACAAGCCAGCGTGAGAGAAACTCAAATCTACTTAACTGATACGTCTTTCTTTCATCTTTTTTCTTTTCCTATGCTGCGTGGCAATGCCCAGGCGGCCCTTGAGCAACCTTTTACCGTTTTGATCTCTCGATCCATAGCCAATAAAATTTTTGGCAACACTGATCCGATGAACCAGGTGATTGCCTTGCACAGTAATAATCTGGATGGTAGTGCTTCTTTCACAGTGAAAGGAGTTTTTGAAGATATACCAGCTAATACTCATTTGAAACCCCAGATACTTCTCTCCTATCCAACCCTGCACGAGTTCATTGGTAAGGACATCGATCAGTCGTGGCGTTGGAATAACTTGTATACCTATGTATTGCTCCATCCCAATCCCAATTTAACCGCACTGAATGATAAACTTTCCAGCATTGCGATGCAGTATAATGAAAAGTTTTTACGGGAGAGTGATACCCGGTGGAAATTCTTTTTACAGCCACTGCAAGATATTCATTTGCGTTCCGATTTGGCACACGAAGTAGAAGCAAACGGAAGTGCTAAAAGCATTTACTTCCTTTGCGTGGTAGCCGTGTTCATTTTAATTATCGCAATTGTCAACTTTATCAACCTTTCTACTGCACGGGCTGTCCAACGCGCCAAGGAAGTGGGCGTCCGCAAAGTATCAGGCGCATCGCGATCTCAGCTTATCTTTCAGTTTATTACGGAGTCATTGGTGCTTAACCTGCTTGGTATCTTGCTTGCCGTTACGGTCGTACAGGTGAGTGCTGCTGGTTTTAATAAGCTCTCCGGAATACCGATAGACTTTTCTATATGGACCAACCCAGCGTCTTTACTTCTTCTTTTTGGTTTACTCCTGCTCAGTGCGATAGCTTCCAGCATCTATCCTGCAGTTATGCTGTCACATTTTAAACCGGCAAGCGTGCTGAAAGGCAACTTTGGCCATAAAATACAGGGTGGGGTTTTCAGAAAAGGGTTGGTGGTATTTCAGTTTGTGGTTTCCATGGTGCTGATAGCGGGTACGCTGGCAGCTTACCACCAGCTTTTTTTTATGAGAAGTCAAGATTTGGGCATGGACGTCCATCAGATCCTGGTCACCCAGGCGCCTAAAGCTACAGACGCTACCCAAAGCAACTGGGAAATCTTTAAAACCAAGCTTGACAAACTAGCAGACATCGTGCAGGTGACCGCTGCCGACGAAGTACCTGGAAAAGAAATTTACTGGCAAAATGATGACATCAGCCTGCCTAATGAAAAGCCGACAGCTACCTTTACCGGGGCGTTAGTAGAGACAAATTTCTTTGATTTGCTTCACATCAGAACCGTAGCCGGAAGAGTGTTTGATAGCACACTTGATGAACGCGGCAAACAGCTCATCATCAATGAAACAGCTACCCGGGTACTTGGTTTTCAAAAACCTGAGCAAGCTGTTTCGCGGAAGTTACAAATAGGAACCCGAACGGCTGAAATTGTGGGCGTAGTAGCCGATTTTAATCAACAGTCGTTGAAAAGCGCCGTACAACCTATGCTCTTTCATTATGCATCCGATGGGTATGGTTATAACTACTATCTCGTCAAAACCAACCCAACCAACATGCGTGATTTGGTATCAACGGTAAAGTCGACATTTGCTGAAGTTTTCCCCAATAACCCGTTTGACTACTTCTTTCTGGATGACTTCTTTGATACCCAATACAAAGCCGATCAGCAATTTAACCAAATATTTAGCCTATTCTCCGGGTTAGCTATTTTGGTAGCCAGTCTGGGGTTATTTGGTTTGGTGGCATACACTACCGCGCAAAGAGTTAAAGAAATTGGTATCAGAAAAATCTTGGGGGCTTCTATCAGCCATATTGTACTTTTGCTCCACAAAGATCTTATCAAACTGGTACTGGTTGCTACTCTAATTGCGTTTCCTTTAGCTTATGGGGGAATTAAAAAATGGCTGGAAAATTACGCGTTCCGCATTGAAATTTCCTGGTGGTTGCTACTGGTTCCTGTAATTACGGTATCGCTAATAGCTATAATTACAGTAAGTTTCCAAACCATCAAAGCGGCTTTGGCTAATCCTGTAGAATCGCTGAAGTATGAATAAACCTTAAATCATCATAATCCAGTTAATCAAAAATTTCTGTAAATCCTGATGCTGACAATATGCTACGAAACTACCTCAAAATCGCCTATCGCAACCTGCTGAAAAACAAGGTTTTCAGCCTGATCAATATTCTTGGATTGGCTATTGGTATGGCTGCGTGCCTGCTCATTCTGCAATATGTCCGTTTTGAACTGAGCTATGATGATTTTCATGAAAAAGGAGACAGAATTTATAGGGTAGGAGTCGCCTGGCACTACCCCAATGGGGAACTGGAAGAAAAACTAACCGGCAATTTCGGGGCGGCCGGTCCGGCCATGAAAGCCGAACTCCCCGAAGTGGAAGCTTTTGCAAGATTTCGACCCTGGTTTGGGAGTACCTTAATTAAATATGATAACGTAACGCTTTCGCAAGAACACATCTATTTTGCCGATCCCAGTGTATTTACCATCTTTTCCTTTCCAGTACTGCAAGGGGATGCTGTGAACGGTCTGGAGGAGCCTAATTCAGCGGTTCTTTCCGCATCTACTGCCCACAAATATTTTGGCCATGAAGATCCTATTGGAAAGGTAATCGAATTACAACAAGATAGTACCACACGTTTATTTACGGTAAAAGCTGTTTTTCAAGATGTGCCTGCCAATACACACTTTCGATTTAATGTGCTATTGAGTTATAAAAATCTGGGAGACTTTGCAGAAACAGATTGGGGATTTAGTATGGTAAAAACTTATCTGTTACTACAACCTCATACCGATCTGGCTGCATTGCCAGAAAAGTTTCAGAACTTACTGCATAAGTATCGTGAATCTACAATGAAAGATGCGGTCGGAGAAGTTGAGTTTATCTTGCAACCTTTGCGTGATATCTATTTGTATTCAGATCTGCGCGATGAAGCTATTCCTACGGGTAATGGTCAGACACTATATTTTCTTGCCTTGATTGGCGTATTAATTTTGTGTATTGCCTACGCTAACTACATCAATCTTTCTACCGCCCGTGCTATGGATCGAGCTAAAGAAATAGGAGTACGAAAAGTAGCGGGCGCTTCAAAATCTGCTTTGATCGGGCAATTTCTCCTGGAATCGTTGATGATTAATACCATAGCTATCATCCTGGCTGTAACGCTTGTTCAGGTGTTGCAATTGCCATTTAGCTGGCTTACCGGCCAAACCCTCGATTTGAGTCAGCGACATACGGTTTTGTTTTGGCTTTTTTGGTTGGGATTTTTTTTGGTTGGTTCCTTAGCATCCGGGCTTTATCCTGCTTTTATTCTTTCTTCTTTCAAACCCGTTGCCGTGCTAAAGGGAAAGTTGGCTCAAAGCAGGAAAGGCAGCAGGTTAAGAAAATCTCTGGTAGTATTTCAGTTTGGTATTTCTGTGGCTTTGATCGCGGGAACACTCCTGGTATACCAGCAACTTACTTTTATGCGCGATCAGAAGTTAGGTATTGATATCGATCAGATCGTTGTTCTCAAAGCTCCTATTGTGACAGACTCTACATTCTCCAGGAAAACAGAAGCGTTTAAAAATACTCTGAGCGCTATTCCAGATATCCTGCAAGTGACGGCTTCTACTGAGGTTCCTGGCCGCAATATTACCTGGAGTAACGATCTTATTCACCGACAAGATGTCTCTGCCGAATACATTACTTCCAACTATATTTTAGGGATAGATTATGATTTTGTAGCAACTTATAACCTTCAAATCATTGCGGGGCGCGATTTTGATGAGCGTTTTGGAACGGACAAAAAAGGGTTAATCATCAATGAAAAAGCTGTCTATCTCATGGGATTTGAAACCCCGGAAGCAGCTATTGATCAACCCATGGTTTGGGATTATGAAGAAGATGGCAAAGACTTTAAAATCATCGGTGTGGTAAAAAACTTCCACCAACTGGGCTTACAGCATGCCTTTGATCCCATGATCCTTACCCTCAAACACCAGCAAGAATCTTTTTACTCTTGCAAAATTCAGGGAGAACATCTATCGGTAACACTGCAAACCCTACAGCAGGTGTATGATAAATTCTTCTCTGGTAACCCATTTGACTATTTCTTTTTAGATGCGTTTTTCGATCAGCAATATAAAGCCGACCAGCAATTTGGGAATGTATTTCTTCTCTTTTCAGGACTGGCGATTTTTGTGGCTTGCTTAGGCTTATTAGGATTGGTCGCCTTCACGACTGCCCAACGCACCAAAGAAATCGGGATACGCAAAGTGCTGGGCGCCTCAGCGCAAAGCATCCTGACCCTGTTATCCTGGGATTTTATCCGGTTGGTAGGTATTGCCAGTTTGATAGCGCTACCGATTGCTTATGGGGTAATGCACATGTGGCTGGAAAACTATGCATTCCGGATAGACATGGGCTGGTGGATGTTTCTGGTTCCTGTTGCGGTGGTATTATTAATCGCATTGTTTACAATCAGTTTTCAAACCATCAAAGCAGCACTTGCTAATCCAGTACAATCATTACGGTACGAATGAGTACATATAGAAACGCCCTAGCCCATTCTGAAAAACAAATAAGATGATCAAAAACTATTTAAGAATCACCTACCGTAACCTGCTGAAAAACAAAATCTTCAGCTTCATCAACATTATAGGGTTAGCCATCGGTATGGCGGCTTGTCTGTTGATTTTACAGTATGTTAGCTTTGAACTGAGTTATGATGATTTTCATGCCAATGCGCCGGATATTTACCGGATAAGCACCAATTATCAGCATGGAACCGCCCGTAAAACTACCTTAACGCCACCGCTAATAGGCCTGGGTTTGAAAAATGAATATCCTGAAGTGGCACATTTTACCCGTCTCATTTTGCCCTGGAGTGGCAAGGCGGCTACTAGCACCTTAAGCTGGCATAATCAGGCAGGCGACATGGTGAAACAAAACTTTCAATGGGGCTTTTATACCGATCCTGATTTTTTGAAGATGTTTTCTTTTACTTGGCGCAAAGGAAACCAGCAGCAGGCACTGGAGGGTACCCATAAAATTGTATTGTCTGAAAGTGCCGCCCGGAAACTCTTTGGTAATAATTGGGCAGAAAATAACCTGATTATTGGACAAACTTTAGAATATATCAACGAATATGACCGCTTTCAACTGGTAATCACCGGTATTATCGCCGATGCTCCGGAGAATTCTCATTTTCAGTACGATTTCCTGGCTTCTTTTTCTACCCTATCGACCGGATGGGCAAAAGGTTACGCCGAAACATGGGGTGGAAACGGTGTCTATACCTATTTGCAGTTAACTCCCAATGCTGATGCCAATGTATTTTCTAATAAGGTCAATAATTATGTAACCCAACACGGACCGGAAGACCTTCGGGAAAACGCTGATTTTACTTTACAACCTTTGCGGGATATTTACCTGCATTCTCATTTGGAAGAAGAGCTAAAAGTAAATGGCAATGCCACTTATATTTCTTTTCTATCTCTTATTGCGGCACTGATTCTGCTTATCGCGCTGGTAAATTATATCAACCTGACCACAGCCAAAGCGATCGCCAGAGGAAAAGAAGCCGGGCTAAGAAAAGTGATGGGGGCACGGCGGCCTCAGCTTATATGGCAATTTCTTTTTGAATCACTGCTGCTAAATGGCATTGCGTTCATTTTGGCTATTACTTTTATTCAGTTAGCCATGCCTTTTTATACTCAACTGACAGGGAAGGTATTAAATTATGACAGCAATATGTTTTGGTGGTTTATCCTCTTACTATTTCCGGTAAGTACGCTGCTTTCAGGTTTGTATCCCGCTTTTCTGTTATCAGGTTATCAGCCAATGGAGGTGCTGAAAGGCAAACTGGCTCATACACTCCACGGAAAACAATTGCGCAAAGGGATGGTAGTATTTCAATTTTGGGTATCTGTCATCCTTATTATTTTTACTTTTACGGTTGTCCGGCAATTGCACTACATGCGATCCAGTGATCCTGGATTTAACCGGGAAGGTGTGATAGTAGTGAAAGGCCCGGGCAACCGTACAGAAACCTGGATAGAGCATGATCAGAAAAAAACTAAAAGGGATGAGCATGATAATTTTAAAGATGCTTTGTCGCAAAATGTAGGTATTAAAGCTTCATCCCTCTCCTGGTCGATACCAGGCGAACGAAGCAGTATCTGGTCGATAGAATTAGGTGAAGCCTACGGTAACAGCAAGATTGATCAATTGAAAACAGACAATGATTATCCGGCAGTGTATGGCCTGGAATTACTAGCTGGCCGCTTCGATACCGACAAGGGCTTTGTCATCAACGAACGTACTGCTGAGATTTTAGGATTCCACGATCCGGCAGCTGCCGTAGGACAGGTATTTAGAGATAACAGAAATCTTGAATACCCTATTAAGGGAGTGGTCAAAGATTACCATCATCATAGTCTTCAACATGAAATTCGCCCCCTTATGTTCCTCAAGGATGATCCGACCTATAAACTGGACTCTTATTACAGTATAAAAATAACAGCGAAAAATCTTCGTGCTACCCTGGCGCAGATTGAGGCTGCTTATAAAAAAGTATATCCATACGACCCATTCGAATATTATTTTATAGATAGTTATTTTGACGCGCAGTATCAGGAAGATATCCGGTTTGGTAAGCTATTCGGGCTGTTTTCAGGAATCACTATTTTTATTGCCTGCCTGGGATTGTTTGGACTTTCCTTGCATACGGTCATTGAAAAAACCAAAGAAATCAGTATCCGGAAGGTATTAGGAGCGTCGGTGCAAAATATCCTTGCATTGCTAACGCAAAATACCTTAAAACTTATCTTCATTGCCTGTATCCTGGCCTTACCCATTTCTTATTGGAGCATTAAAGCCTGGTTATCGCATTATGCTTTCAGGATAAATTTAGGTTGGTGGTTGTTTGCACTTCCCATGTTAATTGTGTCAACCGTCGTATTGTTGACCATTGGTTTTCATACCGTTAAAGCAGCGTTAGCCAATCCGGCAAAATCATTACGGTATGAATGAGTACACGTAAGAACGCAACTTGGGGCGTTCCGACTTAACTACAAAAAATAAATAAGATGCTCAAAAATTACCTAAAAATCGCTTATCGTAACCTGTTGAAGCACAAAGCTTTCAGCTTTATCAATATTTTGGGCTTAGCCGCAGGTATAGCCGCTTTCGTACTCATTTTTCAATATGTACAGTTTGAGTTGGGCTACGATACCTTCCAAAGAGAGGGAAAAAACATGTACCGGGTGCAGGTAGACCGTTATCATGAAGGGCAGCTAGAGAACCAGAATGCTTATACCGTACCGGCATTAGGCCCTACCGTACAAGCCGAAATTATCGGTATGGCCATTATTGCGCTCTTTATTTTGTGCATTGCCTGGATCAATTATATTAATTTGTCAACTGCCCGATCCGTGTACAGGGCCAAAGAGGTAGGACTCCGAAAAATAATTGGTGCCCGGCGCGGGCAACTTATCAGGCAATTTTTACTGGAAGCCAGCATCATCATTGGCATTGCACTTGTCCTGGCGATTACGGCAATTCAGATAGCGGCTCCTTTTTTTAACAATCTCACAGGCATTTCCCTAAACTTTTTATTAGCAAATGAAATTAAAAGTTGGGCATTCCTTGCAGGTATATTTCTGATCGGCACCTTCTTTACAGGGTTTTATCCAGCTTTTATGCTGGCGTCTTTTCATCCATTAACTATGGTCAAAACTCAATTTACGCAACGCAAAAAAGGCATCAGCCTGCCCAAAGGACTGGTGGTTTTTCAGTTTGCCATCTCCCTTATACTTATGATTGGAACGGCAGTGATTTATAGACAAATACAATATATGCGGGAGCAGGATTTGGGGATAACAACCTCCCGGATACTGGTGATTGAGGGGCCAACGTGGTAGCGAAGGAAACGTCCTTTCTGCAAACGGTAGAAAACTTGAGAAATGTAGCCCTGGCTCACCCTTCTATCCTAAAAGTGAGCGCTACCAGTAATGTGCCCGGCAATACGGAAGGGCTGACGGGGATGGTCAGTCGGATCGGGATGGATCAACTCGGCGCCAAAGAGATTAAACAAATAGAAATCGATCATGATTACTTTCAGTTGATGGACATTGATCTGCTGGCAGGTCGAAATTTTTCCTCTATTAATGAGCAAAACCAGTATAAAGTAATTTTGAATGAGGCCGGGCTGAAACTCCTGGGCTTCAACACACCGGAAGAGGCGATAGGCGCCAAAATTGGTATCCAAAATTATTGAGGCATTACCGAGTATGAAATTATGGGCGCTATCAAAAACTATCACCAAAGCTCTCTGCAACACAGCATTGAGCCTATTGTTTTCTTTTATGGAATATTTGGAGGAAACTATATGGTACAGATTGCTCCTACGCGGCATACTTCTATAAGCAGTACTATCGAGTTTTTACAAACTCAGTGGGATAAGGTTTTACCCAATAATCCATTCAACTATTTTTTCCTGGATACTTATTATGACCAACAGTATAAAGCCGACCAGAGCTTCGGAAAAATATTTGGACTTTTTTCATTACTCGCTATTATAATCGCCTTTCTCGGTTTATTCGGCCTTTCATCATACACGATCATTCAGCGCACCAAAGAGATCGGCATTCGCAAGGTATTAGGTGCTTCAATTGGACAAATTGTACGCTTGCTCTCGCGGGATTTCATCCGGCTGGTACTAATAGCCAGTATCATCGCTATACCCATTGCCTATTTCGCTATGAAAGAGTGGCTAAATAGTTATGCTTACCGAATTAGTTTGAATGGTTGGATATTTGCTTTGCCTTTTGGGATAGTACTATTAATCGCTTTACTTACCGTAAGTTTTCAAACCATCAGAGCAGCGCTGATGAACCCGGTAAAGTCGCTACAGAACGAATAATTTATGAACAAATTCGTTATCTTTTCAGTTAATAAAGGAAGTAAAGGAAAAGTACATACCATTTTACCTGCAACTGTATCAGGTTTAATCCTGTCTGGTTCATTCTGAATGAGGGAATCCGGAATGAGTTTTGTATTTTGGCGCATCTGATATCCTTCACCATCAGTAATTTTTGTATACATAACACATTGAATGAAAACATCCGTCCGTTTCGTTACCAAGGACCAATCTGTATTTTTCGCGACCTTAAGAACTCGAGTAAATCAGTATTTTAAAGAAAATAATATTTCCAGGTTTGGCAATCATGAGTTAACCATTAAAACGGTAGCGCTGCTGAGCGTTTACCTGTTTTCTTATTTGGCTATTATATTTTTAAATCTGAATGCCTGGGCGATGCTGCCATTCGCGCTACTAATGGGCATTAGCATGGCAGGTATTGGCATGTCGGTAATGCACGATGCCCTGCACCGGGCGTATTCTAAAAATACGTGGGTGAACAAATTAATGGGAAAAACCATTTATTTGCTGGGTGGTAACGCGTTTGTATGGAATATCCAGCACAATGTGCTGCACCATACCTATACCAACATTCATGGCATGGACGAAGATATCGGAACCAAGGTGGTCATCCGTTTATCGCGGCAGGCACCCCTCAGGTCTTTTCACCGCTATCAGCATATCTATGTGTTTTTCCTGTATGGATTTATGACCCTGAAATTGCTAACCAACGATTTTTCCAAACTTCTGAATTACTATAAAAGCGGTATGGCAAAACCCCAGCATGCTTCACCAGACTGGCAATACATTAAACTCATCAGCCTGAAATTGCTGTATCTGTTTTTTACTGTTGTTATACCTATTATGGTTACCAGTTTGCTGTGGTGGCAGGTGCTCATTGGTTTTTTGCTGATGCACATGACGGCCGGGTATATTCTCAGCATCATCTTCCAGATGGCGCACATTGTGGAAGGAGCCGATCAGCCCATGCCCAATCCGCAGGGACAAATAGAAAATGCCTGGGCCATTCATCAGTTACAAACTACCGCAAATTTCTCGAGAAACAGCCGGATACTAAACTGGTTCGCGGGCGGACTAAACTTTCAGATAGAACACCACCTTTTCCCTAATATCAGCCATGTGCATTATCGGAAAATTTCTGCGATTGTAAAGAAAACCGCGGAAGATTTTCATTTGCCTTACAACGTAAAACCTACTTTAGGCCATGCGCTACAATCACACATACGCATGCTCAAGGTATTGGGAACCACACCGCCTAACATCCGGTTATCGTCTTAATAATTGTATATACGGCGTTTTGAATTGCTTTT
This sequence comes from Cyclobacteriaceae bacterium, assembly GCA_041745535.1. Classification (GTDB taxonomy): domain Bacteria; phylum Bacteroidota; class Bacteroidia; order Cytophagales; family Cyclobacteriaceae; genus JBGTIS01. The sequence goes on from JBGTIS010000385.1 coordinate 13,090, forward strand.
GATGTTGGCTATATTTTACCTGTAAAAAAGTAAGACCAACTTTTAAATTGGCAGGTATAACCATGAAAAGCAAACTAGCTCAAAGCATAGGCAGTCAGTATGCCCTACAAGCTGTGGTGGTAACTTCTCTCATAATTTTTTTAATTGTTGCTACCTTTCTGGCTTCTGCCACTAAATCACTGGTGCGGGTTTATATGTTTTTCCGCGCCATAGGCTTCATTAATTTCAGTGTGTTTATCGGAGCAGCCCTGTTAGTGGCTATGTTGCTGGGCAATCAGGCTGGAAAAGCTATGCTCATCAGCAATAAAAACTTCCTATGGATCGGCTTTAAACAGCGCTTCTTGTAATAATTACGGCTACTGTGATTACTTCTGTCTGTTCCTATTTTTTCGAAAACGGTTTTCAATTCCCTTCTTCCAACCGATGGATGGCTTACCTGGTCAGGCCTTTATTGTGGCTTTTGGCGCTGGGCAGTATTCCCGCGCTCATTTCCGGCTTCTGGTATGGCAATAAACTGAAAACTTAGACTTGAATTCTGATGTGCTTATAAAAAGTAAGTAATTGTAATGATCAATACCAGGTTATGCGTTGTTCGTTAATCGTTATTTGTTAATAATTATTTTACAAATAACGATTAACAATTAACTTTTGAAATCGCTCCTACTTCTCCCCTCTGTTGCCTGATATATTTTTCCGGATCTGCCTGGAAAGTAAGAGATTTTCACAATTTTTTTGCAGATTGTATTGTTGTTTTACTTTTTTTG
>JBGTIS010000386.1:0-34501 GCA_041745535.1 Cyclobacteriaceae bacterium
CATGGAGGACCGGCCAACCTTAAATTTTAAAGACTACCGCTCCACACAGTACTGCGAAGACAACACCCGCGAGGCGTTGCGAGAGCAAATTTTGCTAGAATTGATCAGCCTCCCCCGGTTGGTAAATGACGATGCCATCGCGTTAAAAGGTGGGAAAGGTCCCTGGGCCGATCAGGATACCACCAACGGGGAAAACACCAATATCATCATCGAAGATTGCGAGTTTGGCTTTTGCCATGCGGCTTTAACCCTGGGTAGCGAATCGATACACAGCAAAAATGTGCTGATGAGAAATTGCCATATCAATGAAGCCAGAAGGGTGCTATGGCTGAAAATGAGACCCGATACGCCGCAAAAGTATGAGTTTGTTACGGTAGAGAATATCAAAGGGCAGGCCTATAGTTTGATTTATGTTAAACCCTGGACCCAGTTTTTTGATTTGAAAGGACGAAAGGAAGTGCCCTTGTCTTATTCTGAGCATATCACATTAAAAAATATAGATTTGAAATGTGAGGTTTTTTTCGATATTGCCATTACAGAATACGACCGTTTGTCTCGGTTCACCTTCGAAAATTTAAATATAGAAGCCGAAAACAGTGCCTACGACAATAACGTAATTGAAGGGCTAACCCTAAAAAATGTGAAAGTGAATAATAAATTAATTCATTAAACTTAACTACTACCCCCCTTCCCCTCGGTTTGTGTCTCCACAAACCGAAGATGCGTGTAGTTAATTTTATAATTAATTCTGGCTATTCGAATAATTCACTACACAGCATACTGCTTATAAATGCTGCCCCAGGGTTCGCGCATCTCACGAACTAACATCTGGTTGGCTTTGTCATTATTGATAAACCTTTCCTGCTTAGGATCCCATTCCAGGTCCTGTTCGAGCATCATGGAGATGTTTCCCAAATGCGCGATGGTAATGGAACGGTGTGCGACCTCTGCCGGGGCAATGGTTTCCTCTCCCGATAATACGCAGTCGATAAAGTTGCGAAAATGGTCGTCGCTTTTATAAAGATGAATGCCATCGGGGCCTATCTCCGCTTCCAGCACACTTTTAGGGTCTGCATCATGGCTGCCCCGGTCGGCCCACACACTGCCTTCTGTGCCTGTAAATTTTACGCCATTGCCACCCTGACTGGTTATGATCAGTTGTACGCCGTTTGCATACATACATTCAAAATAAAAGTCAGTAGCCGTATTCCAGATAGGGTGCCTGGCCCAGGTTGCTTTTGCGTTCCGTATTTTAACAGGACCTGTATATTCCGTATCCATACCCCACTGGGCAATATCCGGATGATGCCCACCCCAATCAGTAACCATACCACCCGAATAATCCAGTATCCACCGAAAATTGACGTGTGTGCGGGCAGGGCAGTAAGGGGCTTCCGGAGCAGGGCCAAGCCACATATCATAATCAAAGCCTTTGGGTATGGGTATAGTTGCTGTAAGGTGTCCGGTTTTGCCAAAATCAGGGGTGCCGGCAGGTAAGCTACAGGTAACCGTCTTGAGTTCACCAATCTTTCCATTTCTTACCAGTTCACAGGCTCTTCGGAAATGCAGGTTGGAACGTTGCTGACTGCCCGTCTGGAATACTACCTGATGCTTTTTCACCGCATTGCTCATGGCCCTGCCTTCGGCGATGGTAAGCGCCAGGGGCTTCTGGCAATAGATGCTCTTGCCGGCTTCGGCGGCCATCAGTACCGGAATGGCATGCCAATGGTCAGGCGTTACGATCTCTACCGCATCAATATCTTTCTTGCCGATTACTTCCCGAAAGTCTTTATATCCCCGGCAGGATTTATACTTTTTTCCGTACTTCTCAGTATAGCCATCATTTACCAATTGCATAATAAATTTACGCCCTGCCACTTTGCCGTCCCAGTAGCCGGAGCTCATTTTATTAACATCGCAGATGCCGGTAATTTGTACCCGCTCATCCTGAAGGAAGTTTTTCACATCATTGCCCGCCTGATTGCCGGCACCAATAAAGGCCAGATTAATCCTGTCGGAAGGGGCTACATGTCCATTTTTTCCTAAGGCGGAAGCAGGAATGATGGTAGGTATGGCAATCATGCCAGTAGCAGCCAGTCCCACTTTTTTAATAAATCTTCGTCGGTTAATATCTTTCATTTTCGGGGATGTAAATAGAAATTTAAACATGCGTGTATATTTGTAAAGCTATGAAAAGTTTATTGAAAATTTCAATAAACCCAAACCCTATAGAATCTATGATCATATTCCAGCGCTTTCAATTTTACTTCCTTACTTTCTGTTTATTCGCCACCCTGCCCGTATTGGTATGTGCACAATCTGAGCTGCCTGCCCAACCCGCTCGGCCCCCCAAACCTCCCACCGACTGGCTGCTGGATTCCTCTCCTTATCAGGCTGATGCCTACCGGGGCGACCACGCTGATGAAATTGTACTGTCTAACGGCCTGATCCGCCGCACCTTTCGCCTGGCTCCCAACGCGGCTACGGTAGGTTTCGATAATCTGGTGACCGGAGAAGCCATACTGAGAGGCGTGAAACCCGAAGCAGAAATCACCATCAATGGATTAAATTATGCGATGGGCGGCTTACAGGGGCAGCCCAACTACGCCTTTCTGCGTCCCGAATGGATTGATCAGATGCAGGCCGATCCGGCCTCCCTGCAATTTACCGGGTATGAGGTCAGCGAGCCCGTAGCTCCTTTCGACTGGAAACGGATCCGGCATCATGACGAAAGTCTGGCCTGGCCTCCTACAGGCGTACACCTTCGAATGGACTACCGCATGCCCCTTCCGGAAGCCATGATACAAGCTGGCAAATCACTTCCGAGCAGCTATGGCCGGCAGAAACTGATGGAAACCGATTTCAAAACCCTGGATGCCGGATGGGAAACCACTACCTCCCCGGCACATCCGCGCAGTTCATTTGAAAATGAAGGGAAAGTTGGAGAAATCTATACGCCCGAAAATACCAGCGTGTTTGTGGAACGACCTATACCGGAAAACACGGCTTTGGTAGAAGTGAAAATGGATGCCGGTACGGATAAAAGTAAAAGCTGGGGCCCGGGCATTACACTGGTATGGCCACAGCATACCGTTAAATTTTACCTCAGGCCTGGCGGCAATGCATATGATGATGGGGTAGCCCTGTTTGGCCTCTGGGATGGAAAAAAAGAGCACAATGCCGCAGGCGGCAGGCAAAAACTGGACGTATCCCAACCCTGGACCCTTCGTTTCCGGTGGGATGCGGAATGGCTTTACTGCGAGGCCAAACCCGAAAACGGTTCCTGGCAACTGATAGAAAAACTGGAAGCTCCTACCGAAAAGCCAAAAGCGGTTCGAATTGGTAAAATGAACGCAACCGGTGAGGCCGGCGACAAAAAAGGGGAAGAAGGGGAACTGGTACGGCTGCATATCCTACATTTTGCGGCTTACAGTGATTATGACGAAACGATTGTTAAAAAAGCAGCAAGCCAAACCCTACAGGATATCCGGGTATCGGTACACTATGAATTATACGATGGTATCCCTGTAATGGCAAAATGGCTGACGCTGGACAATCATTCACCTGATCCTGTTTCGGTAGATCATTTTACCGCTGAGATCATTGCTGCGGTAGAACATGGATCGGCCGTAGAAGCACGGGCATACCTGCCTGATGTGCCCAATATCCACGTAGAAACCGATTATGCCTTTTCCAGTTTTGATGCCGAAGATGCCAATCACCATGTGGTGCACTGGGAGGCCGATCCTGATTATGCCACCCAGGTGAATTACCTGAGGCTTACACCCTGTTTGCTGAAAGTGAGCCCGGATGTGGGTCCCGGCCAGATTGTGCCACCCGGCGAAAGTTTTAAAACATTCCGCACCTTCGTATTGCCCTTCGATAGCTATGACCGCGAGCGAAAGGGGCTGGCCCAGCGTCGCATGTATCGGGTGCTGGCGCCGTGGACCACAGAAAATCCCCTGATGATGCATGCCCGGTTTGCCGACTGGGATCGGGTAAAAACTGCCATAGACCAAAGCGCGGAAGTGGGTTTTGAAATGGTGATTCTCACTTTTGGCAGTGGGTTTAACATAGAAGACGACAGCCCCGACTACCTGGCTCAGATGAAAAAATATGCTGACTATGCCAAAAGTAAAGGACTGGAAATTGGCGGCTATTCCCTGCTGGCTTCCCGCAGCATTGGAAACGGGCAGGATGTGGTGATGCCCGAAGGACAACAGCCTACCTTTGGCAATTCTCCCTGTATCGAAAGTGAATGGGGGCAGGAATACTTCCGAAAACTATATCAGTTTTATAAAAAATCAGGTTTTACCTTGTTGGAGCACGACGGATCGTATCCGGGTGATGTATGTACTGCCGAAAACCATCCGGGGCACCGTGGTTATGAGGATTCACAATGGAACCAGTACCGGGTAATTTCTGAATTTTACCAGTGGTGTCGCAGCCAGGGTATTTTCCTCAATGTGCCCGACTATTATTACCTCACCGGATCTAACAAATGCGGCATGGGTTACCGCGAAGTAAACTGGAGCCTGCCCCGCAGCCAGCAGTTGATCCACACCCGGCAGAATATTTACGATGGGGCCTGGACCAAGCAATCCTCGATGGGCTGGATGTTCGTGCCGCTTACTGAGTACCATGGTGGTGGGGAAGCTGCCACCATTGAGCCGCTCAACGAACACCTTGATCACTATAAAGGCATGATCACCAGCAACCTGGGCGGCGGAGTACAGGCCTGTTACCGGGGTCCCCGGTTGTACGATACAGAAGCAACCAAAGCCATGGTAAAGCAATGGGTAGACTGGTACAAAACATACCGCCACGTGCTGGAAGGTGATATCATTCACCTGCGGCGGGCCGATGGCCGGGATATTGATTACTGGCTCAATGTAAATCCTGGTGGAGAAGAAAAAGGATTATTATCGGTGTATAATCCGCTCGACAAAACTGTAAAGCGTGAGATATATATCCCGTTGTATTATACCGGCCTTACCGAGGAAGCAATGGTCAGTAAGGAAAACGCAAAAGCTGTGGCTTATCCGCTTGACAGGGAATATGGCATTCGTCTGGAAGTGGAAATTCCTCCGCAGGAGTTTACCTGGTTTGTGATCCGGTAAGAAAGTAAACTTGTAGATAGTCCTGAGCACAGCATTTCATACAACAGATAATTGGCTGCCTGTTTTATTTTCAGCATAAAACAGGCAGCCGATCAATTCAGGATAAACTTTCATTTCCAAAATGAATTTAATAATTTTGAACGCCTAAAGTTTTCATGTAGTACTGCTTCATCGTTGACCTGTTTAATCAAAAAGCAAACCGGGAAACCAGCAAACGAAGTCATTTTTTTATATAGCATATTTATATCACTCTTTTCCTTTTTTTTGGCTGTAGATCAGCCTGCCAACCCCCGGTTCGTCAATCCCAAACATACCTTTACCAACTCCGGTTATCTGAAGCTGGAGTGGGAACTTCCTGAAAAAGGACAACAGGCACACGACCTCACTTTTGAACCGCGACAGGCCGACAACAAAAATTTCACCCAGGCAGCAACCCGCTACAAAGACATCGATTACGCCACCTATATTTCAGGGCTGCCCGACAACACCTATTATTTCCGGATTCGCGCCATTGACGATAATCAAAAAGAAGGCAACTGGTCGGAAGCCATCACGGTAGAAGTAGAACATCATTCGCTCAAACTGGCGCTCGGCTTATTTTCTCTCGGATTTCTGGTGTTTGTCGCTACCGTAGGCGTGGTGTATTGGGGGTTCAATCAACCAATAAAGAAGAAAGCTAAGCTTTAATTATGAAAAACCAATCTACCATCATCAGTGAATTAACGGGATGGATGCTTCTGGCATTGTTGGCTCATGTACGGTTAGCGTGACAGAAGTTGCTACCCATCATCATTCTGAGGATGTCATCAGAGATACGCTTGGCGTTGAACATATGCTGAAAGCAGGCACTGTACTGCGCCAGATACTTTTTGTGGACGCCTCTAAAGTTCCTCAGGTAGTTTCTAAGGCCCGTGCCACTATTGATATGCACTTCTCGAATGCCATCCCCATCATCGTCTCTAGCCCATTCATAGATAGCATGGTTGACAGTTTGATGGCTGAGGCCAAAGCGGGTAATCTGTCCATACGCCTTCCATTCATCGGTATTGACACGCAAGTCAGCTCCTATGGGCAGATGTTGCGCGATGAGGGCTTCAAGGGTCTGACGATGGCCCGGTGCGCTAGCAAGATACGTAGTTGTTGGGTTTGACGGCAGATGAACTGTACCAAAGGCGGCCGGTTTCGTTCATAGGTGCCATGCCCGCGAACTTTATTGGCCCGGCATCGGGGTGGGTCTTGCGGGTCAAGATGAAGTTCACCTTTTTTCCCCCGCGTTCTGGTAGAGTTCATCTACTTCAAATGTGTGGCCTTGCATGACTTGCCCAGGTAAACTCAGCAAACAATGGTGCTGAACGCGATGCCGCAACTCCAATACCCAGCCATAATTCAGTTCCAGTTCGGCAGCCAGTTTGTTGGTAGACTCCCCCTTGGCGATGCCCCGCAATAGTAGGACCAGTTTGGTAGCCGACTGACGGGTCTTGGCCAGCATCGTACGGGTATAGGCAGAATAGTATCTGCCGCAATCATTGCACCGATAGGAATCATAATGTTTATTCCGACGGGCCAGCCGACGACGTGAGCTTCGACAATAAGGGCAGTTAAGGCACTGAGGATGAAGCACCCTGATCAGATACGATCTGCAGGCCTCTTCACTCATCAATGTTTGGATGGGAAACTCAATTATAATTGAAAGCTAATCGTTGCTAGCCAATTTTACAACCCGTCACGCTAAGTAATGATGAGCCAAAAATTTTATTTTCAGGCTGTAACCTTAACAAATAATATATAGAAATAAAACCTATTCCGATGATAATATTTTATTTAGTATTTTAACCGTAATCAGGTAAGTAGGTTTTACGCCATCCAGTCCGAGGCTTCCGGAAGCCAGCGTGTGCCCGGTAATCAAAGGATTATCCGAAGCATAATACGCATATCGCAGGATCACGTTTTCGCTTATGCTTTTACGAATTTTTGAAGCTGCCTGAATGGCTTTCTGTAAATGTGCCCCTTCCATTTCCAAACCAATGGCACCCCAGGAGGAAGCCAGAAAATATTTCAGGACGTCTTTGTTCTGCAGGGAAGTTCCTAATACGGTAATCATTGGCCCGATGAACACATCCAGCCCACTGGCCTTAAAATCTTCGTGGATCAAATCGTTCTCGAAGGGATAATTATCGGCGGTGCCTTCAAATATATGGGCGGTGGGCACCATGACATCACCTTTTTTTCCCCTAAGCGTACCGGCTTTTCCCATAATGGAGATAGACTTTACATTCAGCGGTATATCCTTTTCTTCTATTTCAACGGGTTTCAGCAATTCATCCATGGTCTCGAAACCCTGTTCACCAAAAGGATAATCCATTACCAGCAGTACTGGTTTTTCCTTTTTGATATGCGCGGCATTGTATTTAATTTCAGCAGGCAACTGCGAGAGATCAATCAGCGAGGTATCGATAATTTGTACCGATATGTTGGTGCCAGAATTGTCATCAATCTGGTACATACCATTCCTGGTAGAAAACTGCATTACTTTTTCACGGAGATACTCATTTTCCGGTAAACTTAATGCCCTGGCACTTTCCTCTATATTGTTTACTTTCATGGCATTTTTAACCGCTGTTGTGCCATACAGGCAGTTCATCACACTATGCAGGTTAGAACTGATAATATGAATAGGCCGCTCCACCAGATCGTTATCCATCAGGTATTCTTTAATAGTACGGGCCCACTTCTCTCCATGGATGTGATGGCCTACGCGTTCCCTGAGTGCGGCGGAAAAGCTGATTTCCCTGTCTTTTTCCTCTTTGTACTCATCGATAGCTACTTTCCCCAGCCAGTAAGTGATGTGCAGCAAGCTGTTGTTACACGATTTGTTCTTGCCAAATTTTCGATAGGCTTCTGCCGTTTGCTCGTAAGTACGACCCAGGATAGAACTCAAATAGGTATAGGCAATTTCATCGTTTACTTCTTCGCCATCTTCTTCCTGCAGGGCCATCTCTTCCAGCTTTAGCCAGTCGCGTTTGGGTTTATCTTTCGGGTCCAGGGCATTCTGCCGTATTTTTTCCGATTCAATGTACATAAAGGTGAGGTGCGTCAGAATATCGTAAATATCACTTCTACCCCGGGTAAGTTCCACAAACATTTGTTCCTGATCGATGCGGTAACAGTTTCTTTTTCGTTTGGGAGGTATAATCACATCGAAGTGAGAATTACTGTATCCTTCGATGGAGATCAGCCGCACAAACCGACATTCTTCAATGCCCTTGGGCAGTCGTTCAATTACATATAACAGGCCGTCCAGTTCTACGCGCTCCTGTTCCGCGATTGAACCGTAAATTTCCGGGCGCAGGGTAAGTAAGGCACTCCGCAAAGCCTCACCTGAAACTCCGAAGGGCTTGTAATTACCCCGGTTAAATAAATGGCGGATAATTATATATAGTCTTTCAATTGCGGCTCTGGATTCCTGAGCCCGAGTTCTTTCCGTAATATCCATATTGGGACGAATTTGTTTTTTCAAAGATCATATTTTCCGGCAAGGATACAGATTATCTCAGAAAAATCTTGCCATTCAATCAGTATATCCTTTCCTGCCTTTCACTACCATTCTTAACTATTAAATAGTTTAAATTATTAATTAAAATAATTATATTTACAAATTCTTTTTATGGCATTTAGAAATTGATTAATATTTATGATGCGTTTTATTTATTTCAGCCTTTTGTTTTTCTGTTCTTTCATTACTGCTACTGCTCAGGATACCCCTCCTGAATTTGGTAAAGTTTCTCTTTTGAACCTGATAAAAAAATCGTGTGCATCAGATTCTACCATGGAAGCGGAAATTATTTACGACATCGGCGAAAGCAGGTTCCAGTACTATGACCATTTCGGATTTAAATTGGTTTTTGAAAGAAAGACCAGAATCAAAATATTTACCAAGGCAGGCACGCAGCGCGCTGATATTTCCATTCCTTATTACATCAAAGACAATTACCTCAGCGAACAGGTAACGGATATTGAAGGATATACTTATAATGTTGAAAATGGTGTGATCGCCAAAACTGGCATTACCAAAAAAGATGTATACGATGTGAAGGTGAACGAAAACTGGAGTAAAAAGACCTTTGCCCTTCCCAAAGTACAGGAAGGGTCTATTATTGAGTTTAAATACAAGGTAATTTCACCTTTCTGGGTTAATTTACAAAACTGGGTTTTTCAGGAAGATATTCCTGTGCAATGGAGTGAATACAAAGTCACCATTCCCGGTTTTTTCAGTTATCAGACACTGAAACAAGGTTATCTCACCTTCCATGAAGAAGAATCCAAAATAAGCAGCCATTCAGAAACAGTGGGGCCCTATACCTATAAAAGTGGCATTCACCATTGGGTGTTAAAAGACGTGCCTCCTTTCCGGGAGGAAAAATATATGACCACGCCCAACGACTATATCGCTAAAATCGAATTTCAGCTTCGTGAGGTAAACATACCAGGCCGGCATGTGGGCAACTATGTAAGCAGTTGGGAAGAACTGATTAAGGAAATGCTGAAAGATTCTGATTTTGGTAGAAACTACGGGAAAATTACTTCAGACATTAAAGAAATTGTACAAACGCTCATTGCCGGAAAAAATACTGATTTTGAGAAAGCGGTCGCGATTTACGAATACGTACAACAAACTTTTACCTGGAACGGCGATTACCGCAGGCAACCTGAAAAATCGGTAAAAAACCTTTTGGAAGATAAGTCAGGCAATTCTACTGATCTGAATTTGTTACTGGCCAATATGCTTCAGCAGGCAGGTATTCAGGAAACTCCAGTATTAACCAGTACCCGATCGAATGGTAAGGTGGTGAAAGATTATCCTTTTCTCCACAAGTTTGACAATACGCTGGTATATGTAGTTTTAGGAGAAAATCAATACCTGCTGGATGCCACCGACCCATACTTGGCATTTGGATTAATCGCGCGGGAATGCCTGAACGGTGACGGATTAATTGCCGATGGAAAAGACCCACGATGGATTAACCTGGAAGGAAATGGAGTATATTACCTGGACACCCGCGTAATGTTGCGCTTCGATGAAGCAGCGGAAAAATTAAAAGCCCAGTACATCATCAAATACGATGGCTACGCTTCTTTAGAAAAGCGAAAAAATTTAATGACAAAAACCCATAATGACTACGAATCGGATTCCGCATCCGGCACATCCGCTGCCGCGGCTACTATTACAGATATAAAAATTAAGAATATGGAAACGTACGATCAACCGCTTTTTATCAGCTATAATAAGCTAAAAGAAGCTGACCAGGGAAGCGGAAGCGGTATGATTTACCTAAACCCTATTTTATCAGATAGAGTAACGGAAAACCCCTTTAAGTCGCCGCAGCGGTTGTATCCGGTTGATTATGGCTACAAGCAGGTTTATCTGTACACAGCCAGTTTTGTTATTCCTCCGGGTTATGAAATTGAGGAATTACCGGAACCAGCTACGCTTCAGTTGCAGGACAACCTGGTACTATTCAAGTACATCGTAAACCAGACTGCCGCTACCGTACAAATAACCAGTCAGATTGTGATCAAAGAAGCCCTGATTGGTCCTCAGTACTACGAAGACCTAAAAAATATCTACGATCAGATTGTTAAAAAGCACGCCGAACTCTTTGTTTTGAGAAAAATATAGAAGCCAACTATTCTTTTTTCCGCAGGTGCCAGGTACGTCCCTTTTTGAAAATCGGTGTGGGTTTCTGAAAAAACCGATGCCGATGCAGTGTCTTTTCCTCTTCAGGCAAAGCCAGAAAATCTTTACAGGCTTCTGAACAGCATCCATCGTATTGGGCAGTACACGCCTCACATTGGATGAATAAAAGATGGCAGGCATCATTTTTACAGTTGATGTGCGTATCGCAGGGCTTTCCACACTGGTGGCAATGGCTGATAATTTCATGGGAAACGCGCTCACCCAGGCGGTCGTCGAACACGAAGTTTTTTCCTCTGAATTTATTCTTCAAGCCCAGCTTTCTGGCATCGTGCGCGTATTTGATTATGCCCCCTTCCAACTGATATACTTTTTCAAAGCCCTTGTGTTTCAGGTAAGCACTGGCTTTTTCGCAACGGATTCCACCGGTACAGTACATCACTATATTCTTCTTCCGATGCGGCTCCAGAATTTTTTCTACCAGCGGCAAAGCTTCTCTGAATGTGTCGGCATCGGGTAAAATCGCTTTTTCAAAATGGCCTACCTCGCTTTCGTAATGGTTGCGCATATCTACCACAATGGTATCTGGTTGATCGCTAATCTGGTTGAAGGTGACAGCATCCAGGTGCTGTCCTTTATTAGTTACATCAAACGAAGTATCGGAGAGTCCGTCGGCCACAATTTTATCACGCACTTTGATTTTAAGTTTATAAAAGGCCTTGCTATCGTTTTCCACAGCGAGGTTAAGCCGAACTTCCTGTAAAAAAACGATGGTTTGCAACTGTTGCTGAAAAGCCTGAAAGTTTTCCTTGGGCACACTAACCTGGGCGTTGATCCCTTCGTGGGCGACATAAATTCTACCCAACACACCAATTACTGACCAGTTACTGAACAGGTGATCGCGGAAAAGGTACGGATTACCAATTTTCGCATACTGATAAAACGACAGCGTAATTCGTTCTATGTTGCTGTTGGCTAATTGTTGTTTCAGAATATTTTTGTCGATCCGGTTATGTAAAAACATGGTATTAAAGCAAATAAATAGTTTCGGAATAATGCGTTTCGGCGTAATACTGGCAAAATAAACAGTTCTTCATCAAAATTAAAAAACCTTATACGGCCGTATTTGCTTTTTTCTTTTCCATTCTTTTGAAAAACTCTTCATTCATTTTCCTACCCTCCCGGGCCAGCAAACCGGTTTCTACCTGAATGCCTGCCGCTTTCATCCGCCGGATTCCCTTGCCATTTACCAGGGGATTGGGATCAACATTGCAAACGATCACTCTGCCTACCTTTTGGGTAACCATCAAATCGCAGCAAGGGGGCGTTTTACCGTAATGGGCACACGGTTCCAGCGTTACATAAGCGGTGCTGCCGGGGAGCAGGCTTTTATCCTGTATACTTTCTATGGCATTTTGTTCTGCATGGGCTTCCCCGTATTTCTGGTGCCAGCCTTCTCCGATTATTTTACCCTGCCGCACAATTACACAACCCACCAGCGGATTAGGCTCAACCTGCCCTTTACCTTTTAGGGCGAGTTCCAGTGCCCTTTGCATGAATAATTTATCGTTATTTTCTACGCTGTTCATACCTTTCTGTTTTGCTGTACTACCAAGTTAACGTTTTGATACCAGATAACTTCATTAGAGCGAAATGACCCATAAATACTATAATGATCGGCCATAAATAGCTAAAAGCTTCAGCTGGTTATTGCTGTAGCCATGAGATTAAGAGCCGGATTTTTCTTTTTTACCTAATTCTTTTTTCGGAACAGGATCATAACCGCTGCTGCCCCACGGATGGCAACGGGCAATGCGTTTCATTCCGAACCATATGCCTTTAAATACCCCCCATTCCTGAATAGCTTCCGCCGTATAGTGCGAACAGGAGGGTGTATACCGGCATTGGGCACCTAAAAGTGGCGAAATAGTTAATTGATAGAATTTTATCAGACCTAGGCAAATCGCTTTACCAATCATGGAATTTTCAATTTTTGGTGAGCTGCTCGTCCTGCTCAAAGAAAATATAATCGCCTTCCTCAATTTGATGCTTATCGACAAAGCCACCATTTACTTCAAGTACATATTGGGCATTTTTCATAGAAGGTATCGGATTTTCTGAATAAGGCCTCTGGTGTTTATACAGCGTAACTATTTTTTTGTTTTCATCAATATACAGCAGGTCCAGCGAAATTTTCATGTTTTTCATCCAGAAAGTTTGCTCTGTGGGTTTTTCAAAAATGAACAACATACCAGCGGAATCGGGCATGGATGAACGATACATATATCCCTGAGTCCTTTCCTCCGGACTATCGGCTATTTCAATATCAATAATCAGCAGGGTGTCCTGGCTTTCCTGTTTAATAAATCCCAGTTCACCTTCTTTAAGAAACTGAGGTTCTGACCTTACAGTTTCAATTTGAGGCCCTTGTTTTTCTTTTTTTGTAAAAAAATAATACAGACCAACAGCAAGCCCCACTACCAGTAATAATACAGCGATTTTTCGAGCGCTTGAAATGGAGGTTACCGATACTTCTTTCGGAGCTACAGTTTTTTTTTCAGTTGATTTATTCCTTTTGTTCATTCGTTTGTTGATACAGCATTTGCCCTGCTTACCCGGGTTAATTTAGAAATTATATTGTAAAACGGTATTGTCAGAAATTGGAAGACTGAAGGCCCGAAGCGTAAAAAGTTATTCATTAATCGTTATTTGGTAATAATTTAATCACAAATAACAATCAACAAATAACTTATTAAAAGCTTCCCCCTTCCGGCTGGCACCTTAACAGTTTAATTAATGGTATACGTAGTCTGACCCATTTTATCGTCTTTTAGCTGAATACCAATCTCACTCAGTTCATCTCTGATTTTGTCAGAAGTAGCAAAATCTTTATTTTTCCTGGCCTGTTTTCTAATGTCGATCAACATATTGATCAGTTCATCCTGTTTACTATTCTCGGTTTTCTTTTCTGCCACCATGCCCAGTACCTCAAACAAAAACCCCTGAAAAGTTTCCTTCAAATATGTAAAGGTTTCGGTTGAAACTGATGATAAGGCTGCCTGTCCGTTCTTAAAAGCATTAATTTTAGACGAAAGTTCAAACAACGACGCGATCGTTTTGGCTGTATTAAAATCGTCGCTCATAAACTCGTAGCAGCTATTACATAAACCAATAATTTCTTCGTCCAGTTTCGCGTCAGCAGCATTTCCTGCTTCGTGCTTCAGCTCCCGCAAAATTCCGGCAGCATTCATAAGCCGGTTCAATCCCTTTTCCGAGGACTGCAACGCCTCATTAGAAAAGTCGATCTCACTGCGATAATGGGCCTGTAAAATAAAAAAGCGCATGGTCATCGGGCTATAGGCCTGTTCCAGCAGGGGATGGTCACCGGTAAATAATTGTTCCAGGGTAATAAAATTCCCCAGCGATTTGCTCATTTTCTGTCCGTCGATGGTAAGCAGGTTGTTGTGCATCCAGTAATTGGCAGGCGGTTTATCAAAGGCTGCTTTGCACTGGGCTATTTCCCCTTCATGGTGAGGAAATTTCAGGTCCATTCCGCCCCCATGAATATCAAACGGAACACCCAGGTACTTGGCACTCATGGCAGAACATTCCAGGTGCCAGCCGGGGAAACCAATGCTCCAGGGCGATTCCCATTTCATAATGTGCCCGGGACTGGCTTTTTTCCACAGCGCGAAATCAAATGAAGCCTTTTTTTCATCCTGGCCCTGCAGCACCCTGCTGTTGGCTTTCAGGTCCTCCACTATTTTTCCCGATAATTCGCCATAATGGTTAGATTTGGAGAACTTCTCCACATCAAAATATACAGAGCCATTCGCCTCATAGGCAAATCCGCTTTTCAAAATTTCTTTAATGATCTTAATCTGATCCAGAATATGACCGGAAGCCATGGGTTCGATACTGGGAGGAAGCAAATTAAGCTGATCCATAGCCTGGTGGTAAATGTTGGTGTAATACTGCACCACTTCCATCGGTTCCAGTTGCTCCAGCCGGGCTTTCTTTTCAACTTTGTCTTCGCCTTCCTCTGCTACTTCATTTTCCAGGTGCCCCACATCGGTAATGTTGCGCACATACCTTACTTTTAAGCCCAGAAATTTCATATACCTGAATACAATATCGAACGTAAGGGCAGAACGGGCATGGCCCAGGTGCGGATCGCCATATACTGTAGGGCCGCATAAATATAAACCCACTTTTCCCGGATTGATGGGATCAAATTTTTCTTTTTTCCTGGACAAACTGTTGTAAAGGTGTATAGGAAACTGGGCTGCTTTCCGCAGGTTCAAATTTTCGTTCATAGAAATAATAACTTCATTTAATGCGTTTTTGATTCATTACTGATGGCAGCAGCAGGTATTTGAGCCAGCATTTGTATTAATATTTCGCAAATAACCGGAACTTATTTCAAATCTTCAACGAATGACAGCTGCCGGGTTTGCAAATTAACTTTTCTGTAAAAGCAGGACCTTCGGGCTGAATTATTTTTATTGGTTGTATGGCATACCCCCGCTCCTACCAGTTCTACCCGGTACACAAAAGCATCCTGATCGCAATCCACCAGAATTTCTTTTATTTTCAGCAAATCGCCGGAAGTTTCGCCTTTGGTCCATAAAGTATGGCGCGATGTGCTCCAGAAGGTAGCAAAACCGGATTCCAGGGTTTTGTTTAACGCTTCCTGATTGATGTATCCCTGCATGAGAATTTTGCCACTTTGGTATTCCTGGGCCACTACCGGTATTAGTCCGCCTCTTTTTTCAAATTGTGGCAACAGGGTGATCCCCTCTTCTAACTGAATATGGTTGGTCATACAATGATAAATTTTCTGCAAATCTACAGAAAAAGTAATATTTATGAGGACTAAAACGCAGGAAGGTGCGGCATAAAAAAAAGGAGCCGTTCAAAAACCAAATCGCGAACACCTTTGGCATGAACAGCTCCTTTTGTATAATGTTACTTTTTGCCGTATTCTGCTTTGTATTCTAAAGCTTTCGGGATGTTTTTTTCCATATTCTTGATACGGGTATCGGGAGCTGGGTGAGTAGATAAAAATTCGGGCGGCGCGTTCCCGCCTGAATTAGTCTGCATTCTTTCCCAGAAACGAGGAGCTTCATAGGGGTCGTAACCGGCAATGGCCATAAAATATAAGCCCAATTCATCAGCTTCCGACTCCTGTAAGCGGCTATACGGCAGCAGTACCCCGATCTGAGCGCCGGCACCAAAAGCAGCCATCGCCAGTTGCTGGGTAAGCTGGGGCTGTTCCTTCAGGGCCACCGACAAACCCGCACCACCCAATTGGGCTATTAACGATTGCGACATCCGCTCATTACCATGTTCGGCAATCGCATGAGAAATTTCATGCGACATCACCACGGCAATGCCATCATCTGTTTTACAAATGGGCATTATTCCGGTATAAAAGGCTACCTTTCCCCCGGGCATACACCAGGCATTTACCTGATCACTTTCTATCAGGTTAAATTCCCAGTTGTAACCTTCCAGCCGGTCGCTCAGGTTGTTGGCGGCCAAGTACTTCTCAACGGCTCCTACAATATCTTTTCCTACTTTCTGAATAGACGCTTTCTGCTGTTGATTATTGGAAAGCTTACTTTCGTGCAAAACTGTTGCGTAATTTTCAGCACTCAGTGCGTTGATCTGTGAGGATGGAATAAAAGAAATCTGTTTTCTTCCGGTAAGTGGCACTGTAGAACAATTGATACACAGCAGCAAAATGGGTATTGCTATTAATATTTTTTTCATGGTTGTTTTAATGTTAATAATATAAGTTGTGATGCATAGCTTTGTATGGATTAACCAGAACAAGTTTTGATTTGTGATACAATCTATTATTTATTTTACTGTGATCCTGTCGGTTCATTAACAAGTATTACAGAAAACTTGTTTGTTCCAATTTTCTTGCCAATTCCTTATTAATGGTACATCACATATTAAGTGCTTTGTGAATTAGCCGAAATATACCATGGCATAACAATATGCGATCACAGGCCAGTTTACCAGCCATTTTCTGATAAAATCGCATAAGTTTAACCCTAAAGTAGAAAAATGGAAAAATTAAATCACTTTTTATTTAATTAATAATAAGCATTTGGGCATTAAATGGTACAAGCATATTAACAGTTTTTTCCCATATTAACCAAATCGCGAATCTATTTCAGATATTTGCACACAAATTAAAAGTACAGTATAATAATAAATTTTTGGTATGCCAGAAATAGTCAATAAACTTCTGAATTACAGCAACCTCAAAGAAGTTTACCCCATTTTAATAAACATTGGCTTTATTGTAGTTATCGCTGTCATTGCCAATTTTATTATCCGTTATTTCCTTAATCGACACCTCAATCACGTGGAAAACAGTGAAAACAAGACCCGGATTACTCCTGAACGCCTGAACAGAATGGATAATATCTCTGGGTTTTTTGATTACACATTCAACCAATTGAAAGTCCCCAGCGGCATAACCTTAGGATTTGCCTGCCACATCAATGGCATTAACTTTCCAGTACACAGTAAATATTATTCGTTACCTGCTCCGATACAGACACCTTTGGGTTGTTGTCAACGGAAATCTGCATGGACTTGTCAAAATCAATAATATCCACAATTCTGATAGAAGCCCCGATGGCAATGCCAATTTTATCCAGATATTGAAGAAATGACGGATTACTGTCTTCTACGGCTACTACCTTGCCGGTTTGGTTTGGTTCAAAATCGGCCAGCACAATCTTTAATCTGGCCATAATTTTACCTTCAGCGGTAGGAATAGGTTCACCATGCGGATCGGTTTCAGGATATCCCAAAAACCGGTCGAGCCGTTCCACCAGTAACGACGACTGCACATGTTCCAGTTGTTCGGCCACATCATGCACTTCGTCCCAGGTAAAATTCAGCTTTTCAACAAGAAAAGTTTCCCAAAGGCGATGTTTTCTGATGATTTTAAGCGCCAGTGTTTTCCCGGTAGCGGAAATATTAACTCCCTGATACTTTTTATAATTCACAAGTCCTTTGTGCGACAGCTTTTTGAGCATATCGGTTACCGATGCCGGCGTGGTATCCAGTTTTTCAGCAATAGCATTGGTAGGCACTTCTTGTTGCCCAGCATCAGAAAGGTGAAAGATCGCTTTTATATAATTCTCTTCCGCTAATGTATTCATAGAAAGTCAGCAAAGCAGGCAAGCAATTGCCAGATCTGAGCTTTTAAATGTAAGCACAATTTTGTGGCTGTAAACTTAACATTTTTCTCCCTATTTTTATGAGCCAATCCGGGATTTCTCGTTACCATTACGCAAAGAACCATTTACTCATTTCAGAGAAATAAGGCAGCCAAAAAGTAAATAACAACCTCCGGGATTTTGTAATATCTGATTCAGGAAAGTAAACAGCACATTACCTAAAAAGTACTGTGCTGGCATAAAAATTAAAAAGCGTTTTAAAAAGGCCAAACCAGCTTGGGAATTTTCAGCGACTGGGCAGCAGGCGACTATTAGTCAATCACCTTGCTGGTTTTTTCCGCCTTGCTCAAAAGTTCTCGATCAATTACTTCAAAATATCTTTCGAAGGAATTTTTTTCAATTAAAACCGTGGGCTTCCCCTTACCCCAATCAGGAGTGAGTTCAAACAAGCCGTTGAACGACCGCCCCTCATACAACTCATTAACAAAAAATCCTTCCAGACCTGTACTTGGGTCAGGTGATTTCAGGCACCGAAATACTATTTTAAACTTATCCATACCAAAAGCGAAATTAACAAATATGAAGACTATTTTTCCGGCTTGGACTTCTCAAAAAAGAAGCCAGAATGATTGTAACCTAAAACTATTTTAGCCTATGCAAAATAGTTAAAAAAATTTTAATAAAGAATCGGCAAATGAAAAAACAAACAAGAAAGTTTGGAGAGATAACCAGGTAGTAATTAGGTACGATTACTACCTGAAAACCAAAATATTAGTGTAATTTTAAGTTTAATAAACCATCAAAAATTATTAAAATTCAATCCAGTTCTTACACCAGCTTTTAGTACGTTTAACGCTCACAATTTTATTAACATTAGGCTCCAACGAAAGCAATGGTTTTTACTACTCGACATTCAGCCCATAAATTTAACACATTCATACGCCAATCCTATAAAATTATTAGTCTGGTTAAAATAACAATCAAACAACAAGTAAATCTAATACATAGATAATAATGTGAAGATACATATTACTAAAAGCCAACAACTTATAAACTATGCTGATATGCTTTAAAAGGTATGTTTTACCCTTAAACCTTATTTAAACCAGTTAGCGATCCGTTGAATGCGCACAGCGATTCCTGTTAAATAATTCTGAGTAAGATTCTGTATCGGGCAGGTTTGATTTTCATTCCTATTGTACAGAAATGCATTATTGGTCAATAGCTTACATCAGGTTACAGATTTGGGATTCAAGAGTTTTTGCGAAAATTCATAAATTTTTTAACTTTCAATCTCCTATTATCAATTTTTTACAAAAATCTGGTAGTTTTCTTGCTACTAAAAACTACTTAGACGCTTTTGCCAAATTTTTTAGTATGATCAGTTTTTCTGAATTATAAGCGACAATCCATCCAGATTATGGCAACGAATTAAAATTTTTACAGATTATTTCAAATGAATAGTCAGAAGCAAATAAAAGCGATCAAAATCAAAAATAATGCTTCTTCGTCAGGCACAGAGGAAGAACTTATAGAGGAACGGTTTTTTCATCTGAATACACCGGTTGCCAATATTCATTTTGATGGTACTGAATTAAGCGTTTCTACAAATCCCCAGTGGAATTATACCAGCCCTTCCGGAACTTTTAAAGTCGAAATCGTTCTGATTAACGAAAACATTTTACTGGCGAGGAAAAAAGGAGTGATGAAGCCGGCTGATACAGACATAACTTATAACCTGCTAAAGTCTATTATCAAAAATCAGCCACAGGATCAATTTCATTATATAGATCATGTAGCTAAACTGGAGCCTCTTGCCAGAGAAACCAGAAAAAAAATCAGTAAATTCCACATAGAACTCAAGAATTACTGGATACAAATGTATCAGATCCTACCTGTTAAAAACAAAGTCGCTTATGTGCTTTTCAAAGACTTACATCAGGAGAAAATTATTTTCACCAATTCTATAAAGGAAACTTTAAGTCATTGTTTGGGAGGCCTATTACCTCAACTTTCTCTAAAACCAGAAAGTATTGATCAGAAACCTGCCATACTTGATCTTCAAAAAGCCAAAAAACCGGTGTTAATAGAGAATATTATCCAATTGCGGGAGGAAAAGAAGCAGTTGAATGAATACTTTCAGCATCGGATCGACTACATCACAAAAGTAGTGGGATTATGCCTATGGAACGACGACTTTATTGTACAGCAACCCATATTGAACCAGAATGATTGTTTTTCTAAGTTGTATGATGCTATTTCACTACTGCTGTACGATATAAAAGACGGTTTATCACAAAAAAACACCCTTAAATATCTGCTGGATAATCTGGACCAGACTGACAGCGATAAGCTTCAGGTTATATTCAGTAATATCCGCGATGTGGTTTACCTTATTAACCCGGAAGGCATTGTTACTTACATTTCTCCGTCGGTACTACAGAACCTCGGCTATAACCCCACTGAAATAATAGGAAAATCTATTTTCAGGTTTATTCATCCGGAAGACACCAGCAATTTTCTATCAAGTGTTCACACCAACTTTTTCCTGAGGAACCAGCAAAAGATTGACTACCGGATGCTGAAGAAAAACGCTTCTTATGTATGGCTGGAAGCATTCAGCAGTGCCATTTATGATGAGGATGGCAAAATGGAGGCTGTTACGGTAACCACCCGTGAAAGTACAGACAAAAGGCAACTACAGGACAATCTGAACAACAGAGAAGAGGAACTCAGGTCTACCATGGAGGCCATGAGCGAATCAGTATATGTATTTGACAACGATGGCGTATTACTTACCAGCAACCAGAAAAAGAATAAAGATCATTTTATCGACCATGATATCGAGGACCTGCTTGGAAAAACCTATTTTGAGATTTTTTCCGAATCGTTTTCAAAAAGATTAACCAAAACCATTAGAATTGTTTATGCTTCAGGCCTGAAACACGAGTTTGAGTACATAGCCGAAAATTCCGTTGATGGGAAAGATCACGATGTATATAAAATTTGTTTGCTTGCCCGAAGGAACAATATCAGCAACTTCGCGGGCATTACCATGATAGCCCGTAACATTACCGCAGAGAAAAAATTAAAAGAACAAAACAATGAGCTGGAAAAAACCAATGAAGAGCTGGATCAGTTTGTGTACAGTGCCTCCCACGATTTACGCGCTCCATTGGCTTCTACCTTAGGCCTGATCAATGTATCGAGGATTACGGAAAATGTTCAGGAAAAAATGAAATACCTGGACTTAATGGAAGCCAGCTTACAGAAGATGGATCGTTACATTCATGATATTACCGATTATTCCAGAAATGCGCGGCAAACCATTGAATGTGAAAGAATTGAGTTCAGCGAATTAATCGAAGATGTAAAACAAAGCTTAAGCTATCACGAAAACGCGGCCAAAATTGATTTCCTGGTATTTATTGATATGGCAACACCTTTCTACACCGATTACAGCCGTCTGAATATTATACTTCGTAATATCCTCTCTAATTCTATAAAATACCACGATTTAACCAGGTCGCACCCGTATGTATCTATTGATGTGAAAACATCAGAAAGCGAAGTGATCATTGTGCTGGAAGATAATGGCATTGGTATAGATGCCCGTTATCTGGACAAAATTTTTGATATGTTCTATCAGGCAGCCCCGGAGGCCTTTGGGTCGGGATTGGGGTTATATATTGTAAAAGAAGCAGTGCATAAACTGAGGGGTAACATTCAGGTGAAGTCCACCCTGAAACAAGGCACTATTTTTACAGTATTTCTGCCTAACCAGTCTCAAAAAGAAATTGATACCCCTTAAAAACAATATTGAAGCGAATCCCATCCGGAATAGCTGCCGCGGTATCTGAAATCGCGAAAATGTAGCAGATTGTACCTTAGTTCTGAAAATTTTTAGTAATATTCATCGTTAGTAAAACACTCAGAAAGCAACCCAATTTCTTTTTTTTGTGTCATAGGTTAAAGAAACCCCTGAAGTTTTTATCATATTCGAGTTGTGACTGATACAATTATCAGGTAAAAAGAAACGAATATTTTACAAACCATATATTATTATTACATTTAGCCATCACAAAAGGTAAAATAATTAGCGGTAAATCTTAAAATTGACTTTGTACACAAAAAAATTGTTATACCATCATACTATCAGAGGCAGGGTAACAGGAAAGAAATGAGGGTTCTGAAAATTTTGTGGAAAAAAATAGTAATAAAATATTAGTTACTGGTAATGTCGAACAGTTTTTCAGTAAGTAAAGGAGATTTGTTAATATCGGAACCTTTTTTGCCTGATCCGAATTTTGAAAGGACAGTCATTTTACTCTGCGAACACAACGAAGAGGGTTCTGTAGGATTTGTATTAAACAAACCTTCTCATTTTCAACTAAAAGATGTGGTGGATGAAGTGCAGGGATTTGATGTAACGTTGTATTCCGGGGGTCCGGTAGAGCAGAATACGCTGCATTTCATTCACAAAGTAAATGATCAGTTATCGACTTACCAAACCATAAAAAAAGGATTATACTGGGGCGATAACTTTGAACAACTACTTACAAAAATAAATGTAAAAAAGGTAAGTCCTGGCGATCTGAAGTTTTTTATAGGTTATTCAGGCTGGGGTTCCGGCCAATTGGAATCCGAAATCAGAGAAAAATCATGGATTATTTACAAAAACGCGACAATCACACAGGTATTTGATACACCGCCGGAAATTCTGTGGCGTTCAGTTTTAAAAGAAATGGGGGGCGAATATAAGGTAATCGCAAATTATCCAACAGACCCACGCCTTAATTAAATATTTTGTTAATTTTGTAGGGAAACCTATTTCAGGTTTTTACACACAGGGAAAAGAATATAAAAGTTATGCGGGAAGAAATTGATAAAAATCAGCAAAATGAGCCTGAGATACTGGCCGACAACAGTCCTGAACCTTCCGGCGGTCAGTATTCCGATACTCATTCACGTGAACCAGAAACCCACCCAATTAAAAATGATGCCAGTGCCGAAGAAGCGACGTTTCCTAATCAGGATGATGGATTTGAAAAAAAGGAAGGGCCCGCCGATAATGCCGATCTGAATACAGGCAATGATGCTGAGGAGAAAGAAGATACTACCAGTACATCGGAGGTTAGCAAACCTGATGCGGAACCTATGGAGAAAGAAGACGTGTTTCAGAGCGAGCAGACAGAACAAGATGAACAGGCGACAAAGGCAAATATAACCGGAGAGCAGGAAAATGTACCACGAGAACCTGAGGCAACCAAGCACTCAGAAGAATCTCCGGCAGTTGATCCAGTAAATGAAAACAAGGCTATTCCGGAACCGATTACAACCGCGCAGGAAGAGTCAAAAAATGAAGCGGCTACTGCCCGTCCGGTAACCGAAAATGAAAAAACAGAAGACAAAGCCAATCCTACAGACCTTTCAGAAGTAGATGAAAGTACTCATAATGACGGCGAACACGATGAAGAACTCTACGACGATGCACAGGTTGATTACAGCAAATATTCTAAAAAGCAAATAACCGAAGCTGCCGAAGCCCTGTTAACAGAAACCGATGTAATTCGTGCTGACAAGGCCATGCGGGAAATCAAGCCCTATTTTGACGCAATAGAAAATGAGGCATATGCCAGTACTCTTGAAAAATTCCGCCAGGAAGGAGGCAATGAGGAAGATTTCAGGTACCGGGCTGATAAGCTGGCTGTTCGTTTCCAGCAGGCCCAACAAACTATAAGGGAGCGTAAGGCTAAATTTCAGCGGGATTTCAATCAGCAGAAAGAAAATAACCTGACAGCCAAACAGGACCTGCTCACCAAATTGCGTGAATTAATAGACAGTGAAGAAACCACCCAGAGCATTGATGAACTGAAAGAAGTTCAGAAGCAATGGAAAGCCATAGGCCCTGTCCCCGGAAAATTCGCGAAAAGCCTCTGGGCCAGTTACAATGCCCTGATTAACCTGTATTATGACAATCGAAGTATATACTTTGAGCTGAAAGAACTGGACCGAAAGAAAAACCTGGAAGCCAAGCTAGTTCTCTGCGAAAAAGCAGAAAGCCTGGCCGAGGTAGAAAATGTTAAAACCGCCATAAAGGAACTGGATATGCTGCATGAAGAATTCAAGCATGTGGGTCCGGTGCCCAAAGAGGAGCAGGAACCCCTGTGGGATCGGTTCAAAGCTGCCTCAAACGTAATCCATGCCCGCCGCCGGGAACATGTAGAAGGACAGAAAGAAACTTTATATGAAAACCTTAAAATAAAAAAAGCACTTTGCGAGCAGATCAAACCTTTTGCTGAATTTAACAGTGACAGCATTCGCGAGTGGAACGAAAAAACCAAAAAAATCAAAGACATACAGTCCAGGTGGGAACAAACCGGCAACATGCCACGGGAAGAAGCCAAGGAAGTTAATAAAGAATTTTGGTCGGGCTTTAAAAAGTTTTTTAACAATAAGGGCCACTTTTTCAAGAAGTTGGATAGCATGCGGGAAGAAAACCTGCGAAAAAAAGAAGAACTGATTCAAAAAGCCGAAGACCTAAAAACCAGTACCAACTGGCAGCAAACCGCTGAGGAGCTAAAAAAGCTGCAACAAGCCTGGAAAGACGTAGGTCCCGTACCTGACAAGCACAGGGAAAGCATTTACAAAAGATTTAAAGCTGCCTGCGACGAATTTTTTAACAGCCGCCGGGCATCTTTCCGCGAGGAAGAAAAAGAATACGACATAAACCTGAAAGAAAAGCAGGCTATTTGCGAGCAAATAGAAAAGTTAGCAAAGGAAGATCCGGAGGATGTAGACAAACTGATGGAATTGGGAGAAGCATTTCAGGAAATTGGTTTTGTACCTAAAAATGCCATCAAATCCATACAAAAGCAATTTAATGAAGTGGCAAACAAATTCCTGAATGCCAATAGTACCCTGGATGAAGAAGAAAAGCAGACCCTTCGTTACAACCTGCAATTCATGAAGATGAAAAACAGTCCCAATGCCCAAAGGAAACTTGGCAATCGGGAAAATGCTCTTCGCAAGCAAATATCCAAGTTGGAAGATGATATTTCATTATGGAGAAACAACCTCAGCTTTTTTGCTTCTTCCAAAAAGGCAGACAAACTGAAAGCAGACTTTGAAAAAAAGATTAAAGATGCCGTTGATGAGGTAAAAGCCATGAAGCAGCAACTTCGGGTATTGCACCATTTGGAAGACGAATAAAATTCCGCTGATTTCCACAAAACCTGTTTGGAAATTATAATGTGTCTTTTATATTTGCCCACGCATTCAGCAACACAAGCCTCCTTAGCTCAGCTGGTAGAGCAACTGACTTGTAATCAGTAGGTCGGCGGTTCGATCCCGTCAGGGGGCTCTTGATAATCAAGCACTTACGAGATAAAAATTGTAAGTGCTTTTTTATTTGATACACAGTTTGATACACAACAAAGCTTTTATTCTCATTTAGCTTTTTTCCTTTCCCGCAAGAATCTATTATCATACAAATACCATCTTTTCTGAATGATCCTGATATGCAGGTCTGGAAAACCGGGGTTGATTAAATAATTGTACTCATAAGGAGAATGAATGCTAGGCACTTTGAGGATAGCAGCCTGTTTACTTTTAATCCATTCGGAACCAATACTTCTGGTGAGGTCTATTCCTTTTTCATCGTACCAGTTATCGGGTAACTGCGCGGTTACTTTTCCCAGCGATAATACCTGATCAGCATCTATCTCAAGTTCTAGTAAAATGTACGGGACATTCACCGAGGTATTGATTACATGCCCAAGATATTCTAGAATTGCTAATGAGGCAGCCTCAGCCGTGTAAAGGATAGGTGTTCCTTTGTGATTCCAGCGGCCTGGATATAATCGTCCACCTTCGCCGGATAAATCTTCAATAAATTTGGGATTACCAATACGGTATACTTTCAGTGGATTCAAGACAGCATACCATATTTTGTTCTTCCCAATTCATTCATCACTGCATCTGCACCAATAGGGGTATCCAGTAAATCAAAAGGTTTTCTTTGCTCAAAATACCAGTGCGGTTGCTGTATCCAATCCAGAAAGGCCTCTTTGCTCATCAAGGCTTCTTCCCCCTCTTGAAAAACTTCCTTCACCTTCAAAAACTGCCCACTTGATCTTTTATCCAAGCGACCTTTTTCCGGGTGGATAAGGTTGTAATATCCTTTAGGACTGATAGCCAGCAGATAACTCATTTGCTTATTCGTAAGCGTATATTGCTGCTGAAAAGCAATTACCTCTTCCACTTCCACCCCTTCTTCTACTTTAGCCAATAAATCTATCATGGTAAAATTACATATTGATATATATAAATATACTTTTATTATTTGAAATGAGCAAATGGGTCATTAATTTCCAACCCTGTCTTCATAGCTGATAAAGGTCCTCTCTCAGTTCCACCAGTAATCTTTCTATCAAATTCATATCAGGTCTTTCTGGTAAAGGCGCAGCCTTATAAATAGATTTTATTTCAGAGAGTTTCATTTCTGCTTTCCTTACCAATTCTTCATAATTATACTCACCTTGTTTTATACTTAACAGGAAATCTCTGTCAGGTCTTTTGACGTGAAGTGCGCACATACGGCCAATTTCTTCTGCCATGGCAAGCAACCGGAAAGTATGCATCATATTTTTGGCATCATAGTTTTTTCCATGAGACAATGTATTCTGATACCGAGTTTCATTTCTCTCATCTACCCAATCCCAATATTCTTTATACTCCCGACAATAAGCTGAATACCCGGATTGGTTGAACGACATGATTGCGATGGGATTTTCACCTTTAGCATTTGAGCTTAGTGCCACATCATTGGCACTTTCTTTCTGTATCATTCCTTTATAATTCCCAGATGCATCATAATATATACCATATATGTCATGCATATGAGGGATTTTAGACAGACCACAATATTCCTGTTTCAGATTATTCTGATTCAAAAAATCTTTGACCTGAACCGAACCCTGGCCAGCAATTACGTAGAAAAAGTCCAGTATTGATTTTGGCTTCAGTTCTACTGGATTTAGAATTTTCTTATTCAACCCCCTGGCTTTCTTTATTTGTGTCATGGCATAGTTGCCAAAGGTTTGCAGGCAGAGCTTTGACAGGAATCGTTCCTGCCGTATTCTATTCATGATTGGATGTTTGTAAAGTATGCATTCCTCTGGTGTATTGAGTAATTCAAGAATATTAGGATTGTTCTTAGAAAGTAGTTCAATGAATCGTCCTAATTCATAATACACAATGTCATTACTCTTATTACTAACCTGATCAATATAACCTAATGACAAAAATTTTTCTTTAGGAAGAAAGAATACTCCTCTGATATCAGTATCAGATTCAGGGGTATCCAATCCATATGCCCGACTGCCACTAATGCACTCTAATAGGATAAGATTCTTTTCCTTTAATTCCTGAATGGTCATGATTTTATAATTGCCTTATAAAAATTATTTAGTACCTCTGACTCGCCATTTGATGTTTTTAAATTATTAGCTGCTTTTTCATTTTCTATCAGAAGATCATAAAGAAAATCTACAATCCGCTTATCAGCCGGATGCAGATAACTTTCATTTTGTGCTGCTTTTATTATAACTAATCTGGATATTTCATCTCTTAAATCCACCGGTATATCTAAACCTCCAAGTAATTTAGTAAAATCCACTGGTGGAAAGTTTTGCTTTTGAGTAATCCAATAAGCAGCGCAAGCTGTGCGTAAAGCATAAAACAAATGCTTTAGTTTATATTGGCTTTTATCACACAAAGCTGCATGTTTCTTTGCCATACTTTGGTAATGATAAAATCCAGTTATAGGCGAGAAAAAAGAAGTGGCTATTGCCTGTAACTGTTTATCAAAGTTTTCATCGCTTAGGTAAGTAATGGTCGAATATACCCACTCTAATAAGGGGATATTAGATTTCTGTAGCAACAACAGCGCCTTCTGTATATCCCAGCCACCCATATCCGGATTATCCTGTATAGCGGGATCAATGGTATCTTTCTGCTTATGTAGCGAAAGATAAAAATCCAATTTATGTCTGTAGATAAAACGAACATCAAAGTCACTATCAGGGGAAGCATAACCCCATGCCCTTGAACCAGCTTCACAGGCATAAAGCACAATGATATTGTACTGGTTCTCCAGCATTTTCAATCGATTTTGTATCATTATTTCCATATCTATAATCTTGGGTCCACTGTTTCACTCTCTAACGCAAGTACCCCAAACACACATTCATGCACTTTACGCAGTGGTTCCTTTTTAACAAACCTTTCCAGACTTTCTACGCCAAGTGCAAGTTCACGCAGTGCCATAGATCGCTTATGAGATAAGCCTCGGTTTTTCAATCGTTCCATATTCAATGTCGCGGTATATTCCGGACCATAAATGATGCGCAGGTATTCCCTTCCACGGCATTTAATAGCAGGTTGGATTAACCCTTTTTTGCCATAACTGATAAAATCCATTGGCTTTACAACCATACCTTCTCCACCTTCCCTGGTCATTGCTTCCCACCAGGAAATGGCTTGCTGAATAGTTTCTTCATCCTCCAGATCAACAAGTCTATAAGTCGTAGCTACCATCATTTTTGGATCAGCTTTACAAAATTTGGCAATTGTATCCATATGCCATACGTGGGTTTTGTCTGTATGAACCACACCTTCTGTTGCTAATATATGGAAGGGTGCCAGCTTAAAATCATCCAGACTGTTCACCGGCCAGCAATAATGCTGATAGGCGGCTGTATAATCCGCAATCATCTGTTGCTTCTGATCAAACATTCTGTAGAGTTCGTCCATACCTTCAATATTTCTGGTTTGTGCCTGTGCTAAGGTACTTGCCACAGTAGTTAGAGAAGCCTTGCCTGAGGCTCCAACCGCTGCGTACTGATCTTTAAGTAAGGCCTGTGCCTTGGCTGACCAGGGCATCAATTCAGTATCCAGACATACCCAGTCGGTATCGAACTCCTGCCAGAAATCAGCCTGGGTAAGCATACCTTTCACTCTTTCTACAAAAGCTTTTTCTACACTCACATCATTAAAGAAATTCCTGCCGGTTCGGGTATAACAAACACCTATACCTTCATTTTCAATACCAAATCTTTTTAACGCAACCGCTTCATTCTGGCAAATAACTAAAATAGCCCGGGACCCCATATGTTTTTCTTCACACACTACCTGTTTCACTCCCTGGGATTTGAAGTACCTGAAAGCTTCCAAAGGATGTTCCAGATAATCAGGCAAAGCACTGGTTTCGGTTGGAGACATAGTAGGCGGTAGGTAGATGAGCCATTTTGGGTTTACCGCAAACCTGCTCATTACTTCTAATGCAGCCATACTGTTTTCTTCTCTTACCGTAATATTATTTCTAAGCCTGGTACTAATAATTCTTTTCCCGGTTACATCTGCTATATCCAGTAAATCATCATATTCCTGCTGGTGGCTCAGAACTATATCATTTTTAGAAACCAATGGCCTGACGGGTTCTTCATATATTTCTTTTGCGGCAACTGAAACCAGGGTTTCTTCCGGATACCTTAAAGCGGTTAATTTGCCCCCAAATACACAGCCCGTATCAATATTAATGGTTTTGTTAAGCCATTGCGGTTCTGGTACGGGCGTATGTCCATATACTACCATCGCCTTACCTCTGTATTCTGAAGCCCAGTTGTAACGCACAGGCAAGCCAAATTCATCAGTTTCTCCGGTAGTCTCCCCAAACAGACAAAAGGCCCTTACCGCACCACTGCCTCTTCCCTGCATGGTTTCCTTTATGCCTGCGTGAGAAACCACCAGTCGCCCCTTGTCAAACACATAATGACTGACCAGACTGTATATAAATTCTTTAATCTGATCTTTAAAAACCCTAGACTCTCCTTCCAGTTGTGCCCATGTTTTTTCCAAGCCGTGTTTAATGGATACATTTTTGCCATTAAGCTTTTTTTGCAGTTTCATATCATGGTTACCCGGTACACAGTAAGCAGTTCCCTGAGCTACCATGCTCATTACCAGTTTCAGCACTCCTGGTGAATCCGGCCCCCGGTCTACCAGGTCTCCTAAGAATATTACTTGGCGGCCTTCCGGATGAGATACTTTCAACCCGAAATGGCTTCTTGTATCTTCAGTTGTCTCGATCTGATAGCCCAGTAAATCCAGTAGTTCTCTTAGCTCTGTATAGCAGCCATGAATATCGCCAATGATATCAAAAGGTCCGTTTACCTCTTTCCTGTCGTTATAAAGCTTTTCCCTGCGAATATCTGTAACGGCCTGTACCTCTTCTTCTGACCTAAGGACATAAATATGCCTGAATCCTTCTTTTTTCAGGTTCTTGATCGACCGCTTCAATTGTGAACGTTGCTGACTCAGTACATAGCTACCAAAGTTTCGATCTGGCCTTTGCTGATTTCTTTCATGGCATATTTTTTCAGGTATATCCAGCACAATGGCTACCGGCAAACAATGATATTCCCTGGCAAGGTTTATCAGTTCCTTTCTTCCCTCTGCTTGAATGTTTGTGGCATCCACTACTGTTAACAAACCATTTTTCAATCGCTTTCCTGCAACAAAGTGGAGTAATTCAAAAGCATCGTCTGAGGCAGCCTGATTGTTCTCATCATCCGAAACAATTCCTCTGCAACCATCAGAAGAAACAATTTCAGTGGCTTTAAAATGTTTGCGGGCAAAGGTGGATTTTCCTGATCCGGAAATGCCTACTAATGCTACAAGCGATAATTCTGGTATCCTGATTTCCATAATTTTAAATATTTTCTCCTTTTAAAGTAAACACAGCCATTTGCGAAGGGGCACCAACATTTGGCTCTTCTTCTCCCACAGGCTTAAAATTGACATTATATTGAAACTGCCCGGCTACTTTTTTTGCCCAGCTTTCAAATTCATTTCTGGTCCATTCAAACCGATGATCCGCATGCCGGAAGGTATCAGCAGCCAATCGATCAAATAGCGCATTATATTCACTATTGGGCGTAGTTAGCACTACCACTTTCGGTTGGGCATGTTCAAATACCACCCTTTCAAAGCTTTTCAACCGATTGATGTCCAGATGTTCTATTACTTCGACAATGGCCGCTGCATCATAGCCAGCAAGCCGATTATCTCGATAGGTCAGGGACCCTTGCACCAAAGAAATCCTTTCTTTCTGTTTGGGTGACATTTCTGCCATATGCAGTCTTTCTGCTGCTTTTTCTAATTCCCGGTAAGCAACGTCTACTCCCAGCATGTACTCAAACTGTTTTTCCTTGAGCAACAATCTGAGCAATTTACCTTCTCCACAGCCCAGGTCGATCACCCGTCTGGCACCGGCACTTTTAAGTTCAGTAACCACTTGTTGCAATCGTTTCTGATGCAGCGTTTCCTTTTGTTTGTCGGACAAATCATTTTCTATATCATCCGATATTTCATTCTCACCTTCTGTTCCCTCCGTATTTAAAAGCCGATTCAGTGCATGATGGGTAAACCCGCTCAGATTTTTGAGATACCTTTTTACTATCTGTTCTTTTTCAGGATGGTTTTGCAACCAGCCTTCTCCTTTTGCCAGCAGCTTTTCTACTTCTGCCTGGCTGATCCAGTAGTGCTTATCAGCATCCAGCACCGGAATCAGTACATACAGGTGTCTGAGCAATTCCTGCAAGGTTTTCTGAGTTTTTAGCTGTACGGTATAGTATTTACTTTCTCCCCAGTCGCTGAATTTTTTATCCAGATTATGCCTTTGCAGGGCTACTTCATAATCTAAAGGTTCAAACAGCTTTCTGATTAGTAACTCACCACCTTTTGGTGCTGGAAGTACAGCAATTTTAATCTCTAATGACATACTCACCTTGGGAAGTTCCGGTTTTTTATTACATCTGCCGTTCATGGCGGTTGAAAATGCTTTGGAAAGGGCAACGCTCATGAATGAGGAAGCTACATACGGTCGGTCATTCACAAAATGACCTAAAGCAAAATCGCCGGGCATATTCCTGGTACTTCTAACCAGAGCAATGGGATCAATATCCAGCAATACGGCTACTGTGCATCTTCTTTCATTAGCTTCCGGATAAAAGATATGGGCTTTACCAGCGGCTATTTCTACCGACTGCAATTTATCAGGGTGCTTGTGCAGTAGAAAGCTAAGGTCCGTAGCGGGTTGGTGAGTTGTTGTAATTGTCAGCAGCATAATTAAGACTATTATTGATTTTATTACTCAAAGATGAGGAACGAGTGCGCAGTCTTTTTGCGCAGTAACAAAAAATTTCATTTTTTTGAGAAAAAATTTATATGCCTGTTAATCGAAATGCACTGATTCGCTATCGTACCATTGATCAATGTTTGAGAAATCGGTACAGAAAATGGACACTGGAAGATTTAATTGAGGCCTGCTCAAATGCGCTGTATGAATATGAAGGCATTGACAAAGGGGTAAGCCGACGGACTGTGCAAATGGATATCCAGTTGATGCGTAGCGATAAATTAGGTTACAATGCCCCTATTATTATTCAGGAGAGAAAATACTACACCTATGAACATCCTGATTATTCCATTACCAACATTCCGCTTACCAATCAGGATTTGGGCAAGCTAACTGAGGTTATTGAAATTCTTAAGCAATTTAAAGGCTTTACCCATTTTCAGGAGCTTTCCGGGATGGTGCAAAAGCTGGAAGACAAAGTTTTTACCGAAAAAACCCATCAGCAATCTGCCATACAGTTTGAAACCAATGAAAACCTGAAGGGACTGGAATTTATTGACGATATTTATCAGGCCATTATTAAAAAGAAGGCCCTTCATTTTACCTATCAGTCTTTCAAAGCCCAGCAGCCGGGTAGTTTCGATTTTCATCCCCAGCTTCTGAAAGAGTTCAGAAACCGTTGGTTTGTGCTAGGATTTAAAAATAAAAAGCAGGTACCAATTTTACTGGCACTGGATCGTCTCATAGACATCACCACTTCTGACCTGGATTATGTTGAAAACACAAATCTTAATCTACAATCATATTTTAAAAATGTGGTGGGTGTAAGCGTAGCAGAAAATGGTAGCATTGAGTGGATAGAAATTTTTGTGGTGCGGGAGCATGCGCCATATGTACTGACCAAGCCCCTGCACCATTCACAGCAATTACTTAAAAGATTGCCGGGTGGAGTAATCATATCTTTGGATGTACAGCTCAATTTTGAGTTGGAAAAGGAGCTGCTGGGATTAGGAGAAACGATCAAAGTACTGAAACCTGATAGCCTGGTGCGGCGATTAAAAAAGAGAGTGGCACAGATGCATCAGCTTTATACTTTGGACCTGCATCCTATGGTAGCCCGGGAAACCATAAAGAAAGTTGACAGAAGAGGATCAGCCATTCTGGATGGTATTTACCAGGCAGTTGAGATCCAACAAATTATTTCCTGTATTGCCAGTTACAACCGGGATACTGAGCATTTGCAAATCACCAGAGAAGTGTTTGCCATCCGTAAACTGTTGATAGAGCTTCCTGAATTGAAAACCCTTTTATTCAATCAGAAACTCTGTACCATTATCCAACAGGGTATGGGAGAAGATTATTTTCTATGCAAAGCTATTTATTTTGATAAGCCTGCCCAATCCAACTGGTATGTTACCTGGCACCAGGATATACCCATCAATGTATTAGAAAAAAAGGAAGCGCCAGGTTTTTCAGGCTGGACGCAAAAACAGGATACAATTAGCGTAATGCCACCTGAATCGTATATTAAAAATATCTATACTATCCGCATCCATCTAGATACCACTACCGCCGAAAATGGCGCGTTGCAGGTCATACAAAAATCTCATTTTAACATTCTTACCAGTGAGGAAACTCTAAATCTGCGGCAACAAAAAGAGCCAATTTTCTGCGAAGTAGAGGCTGGCGGTATACACTTAATGAAACCCCTTACTTTGCATGCGTCTAAAAAAACAACCAACGATCAGCCCAGAAGGGTGATTCACCTGGAATTTGCTTCCCTGGATTTGCCTGAAGGATTGGAATGGGCTGAAAAGGTAATGATATGAATTTTAAAAATATAATTTGAACTCATACAAAGTTTATGTTTAGGAATTTCAACAAAGATTTCAATTCCACAATGGTGCGATTAACAGCACCGACTTTTTTAGGTCAACAAGCTCGTTTTTAAAATTTCAATTCCACAATGGTGCGATTAACAGATCAAACGGGGTTAGTGCGATACAAGGACAAAACATATTTCAATTCCACAATGGTGCGATTAACAGATAGATTTATTTGCCCTACAGAAAGCGGATATGAATATTTCAATTCCACAATGGTGCGATTAACAGTACCCTATTTTGATGGGTGGTGTAGTATGCCATGTATTTCAATTCCACAATGGTGCGATTAACAGAAAAGAAGAAGCAACTAGTGCCTACGGCACTAAATAATTCACAGTTTTTTTGTAACTTGTTCTTTGACAACATTGAAATTACCATGAGCAGAGGCAAACCAC
>JBGTIS010000387.1:0-13126 GCA_041745535.1 Cyclobacteriaceae bacterium
AATGCCTGGGAAGAGGTGGTCAATATTATCATAATTATCATCCTGACCACCCTCTAATTAATCCCAAAAGGGTGGTCTATATCATAATATTGGGTGGTCAGCTTCATAATTATGGATGGTCAACATGAATCAGAATACGCAATTTGTTCTAATCTGTTATGTAATGTGGGTTCATTACTAAATTTCAACTTTTCTTGTAACCATCCTTTATGATCGGCACCTACCTGACTTATAATTTCATCTATCATAGATTTATGCTCTTTCTCAGGTTTGACAAGGTTATTTTTTAATCTTCTGTGAAAAGTTTCTAACCCTTGCGCTATATTCAAAAATCTATTTTCATTGAAAAAAGAAGCATTATAAAAACTTTCAAGTAGTAAGTCAGTGACAGGACCTATTGTCTCCTTTAAACTAAACCACTTTTGGATGATTTGCTCAAATTTTTCTTTTATATCACTATATCTGAATAAGAAGTCATGAGCGTTTTTTGCCTTTATAAATTTATGATAACTGAGATTGTAGTAAAGATTAAGAGGCTTTAAATATTCTTTATTCTGAGCTTTATCCTTGAAATTATTATTAAAAAGTTGAATGGATGTTGGATAAGCTCCGGAAAAACAGCCAAGAGTAAGGAAATTCTGAAAGTGCTTTAGATTTTCTAAAATTACTTTTAAAGGTTTATCTTCCTGAGTTTCCTTTATAGTTAGGTAAGTATTTTGGTAAAGGATAATTTTATCTCGTGAATCTGACGAGATAGAATGGTCAAAATCAAATTCTCCTTCTATACATTCAGCAATTTTAAAATTTATTGGTAAAGGCTGTTTGAGTTTTATTTCAAGATTTCCTTGTTTTCTAGATTGAGAAAATCCATAAATCCCAATCCATTCAGCCAAGTAATTAAACTCACACCTTACCTTATTAAACATTAGTTCCTTTTCATGTTGAAAATAGTGTCCTTTGATAATGAATTGAACTTTAAAAATAGATTTATCACTTTTATGAAACTGTTTACAATTGTATAATGTAACCCTATCACCTTTAGATGTTATACCCAATATGATTTCAGGGTTATTAAAATCCCCAAAAAAGTTTCTATCAAAATTGCCATCAAGTTCTAACTCTCCTCCTTTTCCAATATCAAATGAAAGTAGTCCGCTTAACTGGTTATTCTCCTGACCTGGTAAAAACCAATTTGCTCTGTATGTAAAATTCTTCATTGCATCACACATTAATAAATTCTTCAAAATTCTCCTGTGTCACCCCTTGGGTCTCACTTTCCGGATAGGCTTCTGTAAAGGTTTTAGGAAAACGAATTTTATCTTTTCCCGTCCATTTAAACTCATAGACGTGGAACTTGCCGTTATATTCTTCTACAAAATCAATTTCCTGCTGCTGGTGCGTCCGCCAGAAGTAATAATTGGCATAATGTTGCCGGTAATGATTCGCCTTTAATCGTTCGCTGATCAGGAAATTCTCCCATAAAGCTCCGGTATCGTTGCGCAGATTGAGTGGATTAAAGTTAGAGATGATAGCATTGCGAATACCCGTATCCCAAAAGTATATCTTACGCTTTTTATTCAGCTCGTTGCGCAGGTTCCGGCTCAACGGATTCAGCCGAAAAATGATAAAAGCCTGCTCCAACAGTTGAATATAATTTTCTACTGTTACCTTGTCTATCTGTAGTAAATTCGCCAGTTCGGTATAAGCTACTTCGCTGCCGATTTGCAAAGCCAGCGCTTGTAGCAACTTTTCCAGCAAAGCAGGTTTGCGAATGTCTTTATAAGCTAATATATCTTTGTAAAGGTAACTGCCCGAAAGCTGGCGTAAACGTTCTTCTGTATCAGTTTCACTCAACACAATTTCAGGATACATGCCAAAGCGCATCCTTCGCTCCAGTTCACCGCGGGCTTCTATCCATCACCGGTAGTTCACCAGTTCACTGTACGATATAGGATACAGAAAGTATTCAAACTTCCGGCCAGTTAAGGGTTCATTGATCTCACTGGCAATGTCCAGGCTGGAAGACCCAGTTACAATGAGCTGCTTATCTTTTAGCTGGTCGGTAATCAGCTTGAGTGTGAGGCCAATATCTTTCACCCGCTGGGCCTCATCAATAAATATTAGTTTATTATTGCCTATCCACTGCCTGAGCTGCTGAGAGGAAGCATGGGTAAGCTGCTCTCTTACCAAAGGTTCATCGCAGTTAAGAAATAAGGCTTCTGGCTGAAATTCCTGGTAAAGCTGCTGTATCAGGGTAGTCTTACCGGTTTGTCTTGACCCTATAATCAACAATGCTTTTCCTTTGAATAAGTTCCCGCGAATAATATTATCAAGTTTCCGTGCGATCATACTCTGGTAGTTCTAATCACTTAAATATAGTAATTCACATGATTATATTCACGTAAATATATTAAATTAGGTGATTAGCATATTGTAAACTAAGTTTTCTAGTATTCTTTTCTTAACTGTAGTCATTCCGGAACAAAGTGAAGGAATCTTTGCCATGCAGTCATTTGATAAATGGCAAAGATTCCTTCGCTCTCGCTGCGGAATGACAATGATGAAAAATAAGGTGCGCTGGGAAATTAAAGTTAGAAGACTTATCAGGAAGCGGATGCCTTGCAAACAGCACCCTTTTGGAGACAAAAAGTATTATGTGGTCCCCATTACAGCCGACAAAGCTTCGCGCGCTACTTTCATATTGTATTCCAGGGTCAACTTTTTATAATTGATAATATCTACGATGGTACCGATAAAACACAACCCAATGGTAACCAGATACAAAATTCCCATGCCAATCTGATTCAGATAAAAGCGTTCCAGTCCGGGTACTACGAACAGTCCGATAAGAGCCATCAGTAACACCGTTTGCGGATCTTTGCGGCGGGCCCGATAAATGTTGGCAAAAGTTCGGGCGTTTTCTTCCGTCATTTCTTCCACCAGGGTTTGTATATAAAGCATTTCCTGACCTTCTACTTCGGGTAATAAATGGATGATTCTCATGATATTTTATGTTTTGATGAATATAAGTTTATTTAAAATTTTTAAAAGTCTGGGTAACTAAAGTTCCGGTACGAATTCCTAAAATAATGACTGCTACTATGCCCAGCGGATGCGTACGGAACGATTCGCTCCATGCTCCATGAAAAAGATAGCTGACCGACCGCCCCAGTCCGCAACCCGGACAATATATATCCAGATGGAAAAGCGGACAAAAGGAAAAGTGAGATGCGTCAGGATTGATGAGCGCCAGGAAGCAAAATCCGCAAAACCAGATCATGCCCTCCCACTCTATTTTCTGATGCCATTTTATGTTATAGGTTTGATTCATACCTTTCAACTTTAGTTTCAAAAGCTTTGACGCCACCAGGTTACCATGCGTTACAAAAAATTTTTAATTTTATTCTTTGTGTAACACCAGGGCGGTTGGTGTAGTCTAAACAAAAAATGGAACCACAGGACGACATACCTTATATCCGAAAAGTACTGAGCGGCGATTCCAAAGCTTATGCGTTTCTGGTAGATAAATACAAGGCCATGACCTATACGCTGGCGTTACGCATTGCCGGAAACGCGCAGGATGCGGAAGAAATATCGCAGGATGCTTTTGTAAAGGCGTATAAGGCGTTACCCGCTTTTAAGCAGGAATCGGCATTTTCTACCTGGTTATATCGCATTGTGTACAACACGGCTATCTCTAAAACCAGAAAGAAAAAACTAGACACTACCTCGCTGGATACTAACTATCTGGGCAATTATGTGGCTGTCACGCAAACTACTTTTCAGGGTATGGTGCGCGAGGACCAGCAGAAATATATTCAGGCGGCTATGCATGAACTAACTGCCGAAGAATCTACGTTAATCTATTTACATTATACTGAAGAGAAAAGTATGGAAGAAATTGGTATGGTAACCGGACTCACTGCCGCTAATGTCCGGGTAAAACTGTTTCGGGCCAGAAAAAAATTATACATACATTTGCATAAAATGCTGAAGAATGGAAAGGAGGATTTATTATGATACATGAAGAAGACCAACTGGATGATTTTTTAAAAAACATCCTGAAAACCGGAGGCACTGAAAACCCACCCTCATCGGATTACACCCAAAAGGTAATGAAGAAAGTAGAAGCCATACCAGTGGTGCGATCGCGAAGGGAAAGTGCATGGTTAATTGTTATAGGCATTGTAGTTTTTCTTACCATAGCCATCACGGGTACATACTTCCTGATAAACTATTGGAGTGTGGTACAGGGTTTTGGAATTGCTTTGCTGCAAAAGCTTCCGTTCGCAATCAGTTGGAAGGCTGTAGCTATTGGATTTATTTATTTGGTGTTAGCCAGAATATTGCTTGCCCTTGGCATTTTGGCATTAATCAATAAATCACCTTTAAAATTAGATCTGTCTGTTTAGCACCAAAATATTATCACTTTTTTAAACTTTATTCCTGCGCGGGCAGGCCTACTTCAAAGGTAAGGGTCTGCACAAAGGGTTTTCCTTCCTGCGTAATACCTGATACCACAGCCTCGAACTGGCCGGTTTCATCTGCAGTATAAAATGTGGCGATGACTTCACCCTGTTCGTTGGGTTTCAGATCGGGTTGCCAATACAGCAATGTTCTGAAATCGGGCATTCGGGAGGGAATAGCCTTTTCCGATTCAGGAAAAATACTGGAAAATAAAACCGGCTGCTCCAGAAAGGTAACCGGCTGCTGAAATACGTCGGGTGATAAAAAATTCTGGTATTCTGTGCCACTGCTGCTATAAATAGCAGCCGTTCCGTTAAATGAGAACTCGCCATAATAGGTCCTGCGGTTCACGGTTTCGATACGGGCCATTATATCGGGCGGCATATTCACCAGACGTTCCACATCAAAAACAGGTACGCCATCTATCAGCAAAGCAGGTTCGCCACTTAAAAACTCTCGCGTTCGCACGTCAAAAATATCCAGATGATAGGTGCCTGCTGTGCCTTTAAGCTGTACGCCCGGCATCAGTTCCCGGCAAACTTCCTCAAAAGTGGGTAACGCGATAAAGTCATCCAGGTTTTTCGCAAAATTAGGCGCGCCATAAAACCGAAATGCTTCTCCTTTTTTTTCACTTCCCAAATTAGTAGAATCAGTAGTGTACAAATTGTAAATCTGGCTGATATCGCGCCGTTTCCGGCCAGTTGCTATCCATTGCTGTATGGCTTCTTCCTGTAAAAAAGGCAGCAATCGAACCGTAAAATCAGTGGCCGCGGACTTCGCGAATTTTTCGTCCAGCGTAATTTTATAACCTTTTTCCTCAGGCAATTGCAGAATTACTTCCTGCCTGCCAAAAACCCGGGTAAGGGGAAAGGAAAATTTCCCCTGCTGGTTAGTGAGGTAATAATCAAACTGCGGATTGGTGCCGGGAACAGAGAAGAGCAAAGTACGGCCCGTTAGCGGATTTCCCTGGGCGTTGGTTACTGTTCCGCTGAGCAATAAACCTTCATTTTCCAATGGATACTGATTTTTCTGTTCCACAGCAGACAGTACCCGTTCATTATTTGTTAATTCTGCTTGAGCAATCAACCACCCATTCAGCAGTTGTTTGTCTTTATTATTCAAAAATACAGGTGGTTCGGCCCGCACAGGAAATTGGCCGGATGCCAGCGGATTGTAAAAAGGATTGACCTTTCGTACCGATAAAGACGCGTTTTTTACAGTGGTTTCACTTTGACCATTTGCAAATTGAATTTGTAGTTCCACCTGCTCGCGGGGTAAGAACTTTTCCTTTCCAACACTGAGCCGCACCGGTTGGTCAGTTTGGGGTTGCGCATAAACCATACGCTTTGCCAGCACCTTGCCTTGCTGATTCACCAATAGAATTTGCCCTGCACTTTCTGATAAAAGCGCGGTGGGAATGTTTACTGCCCAGGTGGTATCCTCAGCATTTAAAATTTGGTTAAACAGGGTATTTCCTTTGGCCTGTAATTGCAAGCCAAGTGTTTCCTGTGGGCGTACTGGTGTTTGAACCCTGACATGAAAGTCAGCACCTTTCTGGTTTACCTGCATGGCAAAACCTTCAGTTGCCACAGCGGGTAAGGCCGCCAGTATGGTATCGTCAGCGGTAGTAACAAGCCGCAGCGAATACGTTTTTCCAGCTTTAGGATTCAGATAAAAATCGCCCCATTCGTTTCCTGATAACCGGGCAGTAATCACCATACTAT
Organism: Cyclobacteriaceae bacterium; assembly: GCA_041745535.1. Taxonomy (GTDB): domain Bacteria; phylum Bacteroidota; class Bacteroidia; order Cytophagales; family Cyclobacteriaceae; genus JBGTIS01. The sequence continues at coordinate 6,192 of JBGTIS010000387.1, forward strand.
CGCCTTCCTCTAAAATATCGGCTTTCTGTACAGCCTCTGGAAAAAGAGCAGGATTCATGCGAAAGACCATATGATTATCCACGCCCTGCACAAAATTACTTCCTTCCGGGTAGAAATAAACCGGTTGGCTGACATCGGCACTTATATTTTTTCCTGTTTCCTTATTGGGGTTGATCACCAAAATAGGCTGGCGAAAGCCTTCGCTCTCCGGAAAGTTGCGCATCCACTGGGTGTAAGCGCTAACCAGATACCAGCCTGTAGACAGGGAATCGGGCAGCAGAAATTCACCTTTAGCAGTGCCGGACGATAGCATCAATTTACTTCCTGAAATCTGTTGGCCGCTACTATTCAGCAGTTCCACATATACCACTTTGCTTGCATTCGCCTGATTTTCGCTGGTAAGGTAGGTTTGAAACCAAAGCCGCTGCCCTGCCATTACCACATCTTCTGACAAATGCAGGTATACGCTTTCTATATTTTTGGCAACCTGCCTTATTCCTGCTTTGCTTTTTCCCGGTAAAAAGTAAATACCGACAATCCATAGCAGGGCAATCAGGAAGCCGTGTTTATTGATTATCATTTTGTTTACCAAAAAGGAGGTCGTTCTGTGGTGGCACCAAAAATTCTGCTGCAATCGAAACAGAAATCAGCCGGAAATTCTCCGGCGCATTCGGGGAATGGGCTAATAGGTCCGCCAGGATTATTGGGCACCTCACCCCTGCTAATGAAAAATCTTTTTTCGGTATAAGCCGAAACCTGGAAATTTCCCAGCACGATTTCATCATTATCGTCCACATTACATATGTTTCCGATAATCTGCGCGGGAGCCGGATCAAAAATAGAACCTGCCGATTCAATCTGTTCATTAATTTTATTCCAGTAATCGTACGTGCTTCTGGTTAACGAATATTGTTTCACCCGAACACTATACCGGGCACCCAGTTTGGCGCCCCGTTTTGGCACAAACAGGATAGGTTGGTTACTAATTACATCTTTTTCCAAATTACTGGTAGTACCCAGTATAATACTTCGATAAATATTGCCATAAATCCAGCAGGTAGAAGGCGTGCTGATAGATTCGGGCGTTACCGTATTCACCTCATAGGTTTCGGCCCATTCCCAACGATAAAACCCAGGATTCGAGGTTTTACTCCCAGTACTGACATAAATTCGCATGCCCCATTGGGTAAGAAGGTCATTTAAAGCACTCAGATAATTTACACTTTCCAGTTTGGCATAAATACTATCGATGGGGGGTACCGGTACCATCGTTTCAGGTTGGGAGGCATACCTTTTTCCATCAGGAGTAGTAATGCGCAACTGATAGATTTTGCCTGGTTCCCCAACCCGGTCAGCATCTTCGGGTACATATACCCCTGGTTCCGATTCTGTTAGATATATTTCTTCGTCTGCGTTGCTACTGATGGTGACCTGGGCGCCCGATATTTTTTCTCCTTCATAGCTTTTTAAACTGGACGATGAATAGCTTAACTCCACCTGCCAGGCCCCTGTCTGATCGGTAATTTTGCCATCCACCACCAGTAAAGTGGTGCCTGATACACTGTCTTCCACATCAAACGGACTGATGCAGGCAATCCATAACAGTGGCGATAACAGATATATGAGGTTGACTATCCTTTTCATAAAGCTCTCAAAACTTGAAGTTATAAGAAACTGAAGGAAAAGGCCGGCCCAGCACAGCTAGCTGGTAGGCTGAAAGCTGCGCACCCTGGTCGTTCTTAAAAAATATCGAATACGGATTTTTTCTGCCATATACATTATAAATTGAAAAGGTCCAACTGGAATCCCACATTTTCTTTTTCTTCAGGTTCCCATCAATGGAAAACGACACATCCAGCCGATGATAGGCAGGTATGCGGTACTGGTTTCTTTCAGAATAGTTAGGAATGGTATAATTGCCCAGGCTATAACTACCTTCCGGCAGGGTAATGGGACGCCCACTGTTCAATGTAAAATTCGCTCCCAACCGAACGCGGCGGGTAAACTGGTAATTGGCTACCACGGTAAGGTCGTGTGGTTTGTCAAAAGCAGACGGATAAAATTTTCCCAGATTAATGCGTTCCTCACGGTATTCACTTTCCACCTTTCGCAGCGAACGGGAGTAGGTATACGACAGCCAGCCCGTAAGGCGTCCGATATTTTTGGCGATAAATAACTCAACACCATAGGCCCTGCCCAATCCATTTAGCAAATCCGTTTCCAACTGCTGGTTCATCAGCAACTGGGCTCCGTTTTTATATTCTACCAGATTGTTAATGTCTTTATAATACACCTCCACCGAACTTTCGATGGCGTTTCCTATGGAGTTTCTAAAATATCCCAATGCGATCTGATCGCCAATCTGTGGCTGGATGTATCGGTCGCTTAACTTCCAGATATCGGTTGGGGTAATGGAAGTGGTATTGGAAATTAAATGCAGGTTTTGCCTCAGGCGGTTGTAACTTACTTTAACACTGCTGCGCCCGGTAATACCAATTTTTAAAGAAATACGTGGTTCAGGTCCCTGGTAACTGGCAATGGTTTCGCCCGAAGAATAAGCAACTGTATCGGTTATTGAATTAATACTTTTCGCGAAGCCTGCTTCATACCTGTAATCAGTGCCCGGCCCCAGGTTCGCGTACCAGTTATAGCGCAGGCCATAATTAAGTGTAATGTTGCGGCTAATGGTAAATTCATCGTTAAAATACAATGAGAGTTCTGTCGATTGCTCTTTTTCCAGCGTTTCAGGATGGATCAGCGAATTTTCGCCCCAGGGCTCCAGCTTTCCCGGACTAAAATGATAACCTGTTACATTTACGCCCAGGTCGAGCTGATGATGGTCGGAAGGGAAATAGGTGAAGCTGAGTTGCGCCTGCGTGGTAGAAAAACCGGAGGTAAGTCGTTGGTTTTTCAGGCTGTCTTCCCGGCTGCTTACTTCATATGCAAACCCGGAATAGGTAGCTTTCAATTCTGATAAAAACTTTGGAGAAATCAGGTAATTCCACTGCACGGCCAGGCCTTCATTGCCATATCCGTAGCCATTTTCGCCCGCATACACAAAATTGTCGTGGCTTTTATAGGCGGAAAGGGTAAGCTTATGCTTTTCGTTAAACCGGTAATTAAACCGGGCATTCACATCGTAGAAGGAAGCCTCACTTTTCTTCAGGTTAATATCTTTGATGCCGCGCAAAATCCAGTCGGAATAGGTGGTACGGCCACCCAGCAGCAATGAGCTTTTATCTTTCACCAGCGGCACTTCCAGGGTAAGCCTGCTGGATACCAGTCCGATGCCGCCGGTGCCCTGCACTTTCCTAAGGTTAGCCTCTTTTAAATCCACATCCAGTACCGAAGAAATTCTACCCCCATACTGAGCCGGAATGCCTCCTTTGTACAGCGTAGCGCCCTGCAGCAAATCGGAATTAAAGGCCGAAAAAAATCCGAATAAATGAGACGGATTAAAAATGGGAATGCCATCCAGCAATACCAGATTTTGTCCTGAATCGCCACCCCGCACATTAAAACCTGACGAGGCTTCGCCAGCCACACTTACTCCCGGCAGCAGCTCAATGGAATTGATCAGATCGACTTCACCTAAAAAAGCCGGCAGTTTTTTTACCGACTGGATATCTAACCGGACGGCACTCATCTGGGAACTGGCAAAATTGGCATCTTCTGCCTTGTCGGTAATTACTACTTCCTCCAATCGGGCGGTGCTTTCATACAGGTCCATCGAAAAAGTGCCATCCGACAAAATTTTAATGTCTTTCTGCTCGGCTTCATACCCTACCGAGTTGATGCGCAAATGATGTATACCTGCAGGCAGGCTGAATGAATAATAACCATTCAGGTTGGTGGAAGTACCCTGTTGCAGGTCTTCGGCAAAAATACCGGCACCAATTATAACCTCGCCGGTGGAACCGTCCCGGATATATCCTGAAAGTTTGGCAGGTTGGCCGTTGGTATGAAGGGAATCGCCCACGATAATGACATCCTGATCGGCACTTTGGGTACGCCGTGCGGCCTGAATGGCCCCCGGACTTTTCATTAAAATAATATAGGCAGGCTCGTAAACAATAAAAGAGATGTCAGTACCCTGCAAGGTATTGGTTAAAACCTGTGTCAAGGGCGTTTGGTTAAATGTTCCGTTTACTTTGATAGGTTGCACCCATTCTGTTACAAAAAAGAAACGCACCGCATGTCGCGTTTCTACCTGCTCAATAAAAGTGATAAAGGGAGTATTTTGATATTGACCGCTGATACTGACCTCTTCCGGATTCTGCGCATAGAGGTGCTGAATCAGAAGCAGCCACAAAAAGCATGACTGCATAACAAACTTTGGCATTCGTAAAGGGTTAATTTAGCTTAACAAGCTACAATAATTTTCCTCTTCCGCAAAGCACCTTCAGCAATAATAGATAAGCAGGGATTTTTACCCTAAGTTTCGCTTTAATCAATCTATGAAAAACAGGTAAAATCTGTAAAATACTATTTATTACAAGATTACCGAATCTGGCTTTCCAGGAAGTTAATACTTTGTGGCACCTGCGTGGTCACATTAGGGCTTTCATCCTCTATATAGTAATACTTCACTCCTGCCTTTTTGGCGGCTTTCAATATGGCCGGCAGGTCCAGTTGCCCCGTACCCAGCGCTACGTCATTCTCTACCGGTGTATGACCTGAATAATCACCTTTTACGCCCTTTTTCAGGTCTTTTACGTGCATAAGTTTGAAACGCTTGCCATATTTTTTCAGCAACTTTGCAGGATCCTCACCTGGATGAAACACCCACAACACATCCATTTCGAAGCTGACATAGGCAGGATCGGTTTGTTCTGCCATATAGTCAAAATAGGTACCGTTTTCATATGGCTGGAACTCGTAGCCATGATTGTGGTAACAGAAGGTAAGCCCATGGTTTTCTTTCAGTATTTTACCGGCCCGGTTAAAATCTTCCACCGCTTTTTTGGCATCGTCCAAAGAAAATGTACCTTCATGCGGAATCCAGGCCACCCGCACATAACTGGCGCCCAGGGTTTTGGCGTTTTGGGCCACTTCTTCGGTATTATTCACCAGCGCGTCGTAGCTTACGCCGAAAGAAGTACAGATCATATTCCGTTCGTCCAGCATGTTGCGAAGGGCTTCCGGCTCGCTGCCAAACAAATTAGAAAATTCCATATTTCTGATGCCCAATGCCTGAATGGTATCCAGGGTTTTCGCTATGTCTTTTTCAAAACTGTGGCGATAGGTATACGACACCATACCGATATCATCAGGAAGCATTTTTTTTTGTTTTTGAGCAAGAGACAGGGTCACACACAGGCTCATCAGGATACAAAGCGATAGTATATTTTTTATCATGATAACTTTAATAGGTAAATGCAATAATTTTAACTTTTTTTAACAGGAAAAGAAAATGTTTGCTAAGTTTATTAAATTATGAAAGTAAAACCTAATATTCTATACAACTTATGAACAGACGATCGGCATTAAAACAGGCCGCCCTGATTGCCGGCGGTATCGCTTTGTTACCTTCCTGCAACTTCGGGCCGCAAAAGGTGGCTGTAGCGCTTAATAATTTACAGCTTGATCCTGATCATCAGGACCTGCTGGCCACCATTGTGGAAACCATTATTCCTTCGGACCAGTCTACCCCCGGTGGTGCCACGCTGAACCTGCACCATTTTGTGCTGGTGATGGTAGACGACTGTGAACCTAAAGAAATGCAGGAAAAATTTGTAGCCGGTCTGAAAGGAATAAAATCCTTTACAAAAACGCATTTGGACAGGTCATTTCCCGCGAAGGATCAGAAAAAGAACGAAGAGATGCTGACTGCGATTCTGGCCTTAAACGAGGCGCAGGAAGGCACGATGCCTGAGGCAGCGCACGTCAGAACCATGCTCACCATGGCCAAAGGATACAGCATCCGGGGGTACATGAACTCTCAGTATGTGATGACCGAAAAATTTCCCTATAAACTGGTGCCCGGTGCGTATCAGGCTTGTGTTTCTACCAACGGCTTAACGGTAATGTAATGGCATATTTTAATATCGACAGCGAAAAAAACCGTACCTACGATGCTATTGTAATCGGTTCCGGCATCAGTGGTGGATGGGCGGCCAAGGAACTTACTGAAAAAGGATTGAAAACGCTGGTGCTGGAAAGAGGCAGAGATGTACGGCACATCAAAGATTATCCTACCACCCACATGATGCCCTGGGAGTTTAAGCACAAAGGGCAGATTCTTCAAAAAACAGCCGAAGAAAATCCCGTGGTGGGGAAGTGCTATGCCTTCAGGGAGGACACACAACATTTTTTTGTAAAAGACAGGGAGCACCCGTATGTGCAGGACAAACCTTTCGACTGGATCCGGGGGTATCAGGTAGGCGGCAAATCCCTGATGTGGGCCCGCCATACCCAGCGGTGGAGCGATTTCGACTTTGAAGGACCCGCGCGGGATGGCTTTGCGGTAGACTGGCCCATCCGGTACCAGGACCTGGCACCGTGGTACAGTTATGTGGAGAAATTTGCAGGGATATCCGGCAATAAAGATGGCCTGGATAATCTGCCCGATGGAGAATTTTTACCTCCTATGGAGCTGAATTGTGTGGAGAAATATTTCAAGCAAAAGGTGGAGAGCCAGTACAAAGGGCGAAACCTGATTATTGCCCGGTGCGCGCATCTTACCCAACCACAACCCATACACCTGGAACAGGGCCGGGGGCAATGCATGAACCGGGCTTTGTGCCAGCGGGGCTGCCCTTTTGGTGGGTACTTCAGCAGCAATTCGTCTACCCTGCCCTGGGCTGCCAAAACCGGCAACCTCACCCTCAGGCCACAGGCGGTAGTACATTCCATTGTATATGATGAAGGCAAGGAAAAAGCTACGGGAGTAAAGGTTATACATGCCGAAAGTAAAGAAATGATCGAATTTTATG
>JBGTIS010000388.1:0-8802 GCA_041745535.1 Cyclobacteriaceae bacterium
CGGCATTACCTTTCCTAAGGGTTACCAAACTTTCATGTGGGAAGAAAAAAAAGCTGGTCAGCATGTAACTAATATCACCCTTGCCGATGTGCGCTTTCGCCCCGACCTGCCAGCAAGTTTCTTTGAAACGCCTTCTGGAGCACAGGTAATTCATAATATGTAAGAGGGCGGATCTTAAAGGCAGCAAGTTTAACAATCCGTGGGCCACGGTTGTTATTCAGGAAATATTACTGAATTCAATAATATTGATAGAAAATATGCACTCCCCAACACCCCAATTATTAATCTTCGATGTGAATGAGACACTTTTGGATCTTAGTCCGATGAAAACCCGAATGAATGAAGTGTTTCAACACGCATTCGCCTTTGAGAAATGGTTCTCCCTGATGTTGCAGTATTCTTTAGTAGATACAGTAACGCAACAGTATCATAATTTTGGAGAAATCGGAAAAGCCGCTTTTCAAATGACCGGGCAGGCGCTAGAAACCCATGTACCTGACCAGCAGGCCAAGGAAATTCTTACAATGATCCGTAAACTACCCCCACATCCGGATGTAATAAAAGGTCTGGAAATGCTGAATGACGCCGGGTACCAGATGGTTACGCTAACCAATTCCGCCCCGGATGTACTGCAACAGCAGATGGAATATGCCGGCCTGACTCATTTTTTTACAGCCCTGCTAAGTATTGATGAAATCAGAAAATACAAGCCAGCCTCGGCAACTTATCAGGCCTGCCTGAAAAAACAGGAGGTTGAAGCCGGAGAAGCTATGCTGATCGCTGCCCATGGCTGGGATGTAGCGGGTGCCCTGCAGGCAGGATTGCAGGCAGCCTTTGTTGCCCGGAAAGGCAAAACGTTGTACCCCTTAGCCCCACCACCGCAGATTTCAGAAGATACGCTGATTAGGGTAGCCGAAAAATTAACTCAACAGTAAACTTTGTAAATTGAATAAACCGGAAAAACCAAATCTGACAATCCAGGTTACCAAAACAGTAAAACTATGGCTGATACGAAAACAGTAGAACAGGTAATAGAAACGCATAAAGCTTCTGGTAAATTTTTCAAAACAGACGGTTTACAGACTTTTGCCCTGGATTATGGGAATGGAGAAGCCGTACAAAATGTCCCTTATCCGATCCAGGTTATTTGGGGCGCCAAAGATCCTGGCCTTACCATAGATCATTTTGGAAAGGAAATACAAAAGGCTACGGATGTGAAAGAAATTGCCCAACTACCCGCCCGGCATTTTCTTCAGGAAGAACAGTGGGAAAACATTGCTGATAAAATAGAAGAAATTATTCATCGCTCGCACGAAGCATCCAACTTTTGACATAAAATGATCCACCAAAAATACGATTTGATTGCCATTGGCGCTGGTTCTGCCGGCTTGTATGTTTCTATTGGATTGAACATGATGGGGCTCAAGGTACTGCTGATTGACCAGAAGGCTATCAATTTTGGTGGCGACTGCCTTAATTATGGTTGTGTACCGAGCAAGGCACTGATCCATTTATCACGGCAGGTGCATGCAGCCCATCAAACGAAAGCCCTGGGCATGCAGGTAACGGGCAATCCTGATCTGGAAAAAGTGATGGCATATGTACAAGAAAGGCAGGATATTATTCGCCACCACGAAAATCCGGCTTACCTCAACAGTACCGGCATTGATACGGCCATTGGTGAGGCCAGTTTTTATGAAAAAGACAAAGTACAGGTTGGTGACCAGATTTTTCAGGGAAAGAAAATTGTAATTGCCACAGGTTCAAGTCCGGTAGTGCCTGACATTCCTGGTATTAATCAAATCAGGTATTTTACCAATAAGTCTATTTTTAATTTAAAACAACTGCCGGAACGCCTGTTAGTAGTGGGAAGCGGTCCGGTTGGTGTTGAGTTAGGACAGGCCTTTTCCCGAATGGGTTCCCAGGTAAGTATGGTATCAACAGGCGATAGATTGCTGAAAAAAGAGATTCCCGAAGTCTCCGAAATACTGTTGCAGTGCCTCAAAAAAGAAGGCATGAAATTTTATTTTAAGTCCAGGTGCGCAGCATTTTCCAGTAGCCAGCAAGCTGTAATTGAGCCTGAAAATGGTGAAAAATTTACACTGGATTTTGATGCGGTTTTATTTGCTGCCGGCCGCAAACTTGAGCATGACGCATTATCGCTGGAAAAAGCAGGCATTGAGGTAGTAGATGGTAAAATTAAGGTTAATAAAAAGTTGCGAACCACCAATGCCAGGGTGTTTGTCGCTGGTGACGCCGCCGGACAAATGCAGTTTTCGCATGCTGCCGAACTTCATGGTAGAGTTCTTCTGAATAATTTCATTTCTCCTCTAAAGAAAAATGTCGATTACCATCATTTTTCATGGGTAACTTTCACCGATCCGGAAGTAGCTACCTTCGGAATGAATGAGAAACAATTACAAAAAGAAGACAAATCGTATGAAACCATTGTACGCGATTTTGCCGAAGACGACAGAGCCATTATAGAAAACTATCCTTATGGCAAACTGATTTTGTTTACAGAAAAAAGCCGCCACCTGTTTTCCAATACTAAAATTTATGGTGGCACCATGATCGCGCCCCATGCCGGTGAATTGATTCAGGAACTGATTCTGGCTAATTCTGCTGGCATCGGCAGCAGTAAAATCACAGACAAAATATACCCCTACCCGGTCGCTGCCCGTGTCAATCAGGGAATTATAACCAACAGGATGCTCAGTAAAATTACACCGACCGTGCGCAAGATCTTACAGTGGTTGTATTAAAAATTTCAATTCTTGATCTGTTTTACCAGCCACACAATCAACAGTACCAAAACAATAAAAGCTAGAATCCCGAAGAGCCACATCCAGATACCACCGGCCATGCCCATTCCATTACCATCCATCATAGTCAATTTAGTTTAAGATCCAAAAAAATTCATATTGCTGCTTATAGCCCTCAGGCAACGGAGTAGGTTGCCTAGCCCGATGGATTCCCTGCTCTGATTGGTTGCAGGATACCATACATAAATAAACAAAATAGAAAAAATACTGTGTGATTTTAATTGAGGCTTTCATCACCCCCGTTATTTAAGGTTATCAACTACAGATTGTAATCTTTTTTGCACCTCCGTAGCAATTTCTTCCAAAGCAGGATTTTCTACGGCCCACATCGATGCCATTGGGTCAACGGCTGCTACCTCTATGGTACCTCCATCAAGTTCCTGTACAATCACGTTGCATTGCAGCATGGTGCCAATTTTGTTTTCCGCCTGCAAAGCCTGATAGGCAAAAGAAGGATTACAGGCACCAAGGATTTTATAGGGTTTCAGTTCTTTATCCAGTTTCTTTTTCATGGTTGCCTGCACATCAATTTCGGTGAGCACGCCAAATCCTGCTTCTTTCAGTATTTGGGTAACTTGCTCAATAGCAGCGTCAAAACTGGTATCCTGAAGTTTTTTACTATAATAATATTTCATGTTCTGTTTGTTTTTAAGATTATAGTTATGGATTCTGATAACAACAGTTGTTGTTGCAATTATACAATCGTTCTGTATAAAGTAAAGTCAGAACACAAGGTTATTGTTCAGGAAAAGCTGTCTGATCATGTACATTATTTGGTTTTAATTGTATAGAATTATTGAAAAACCCATAGGTGCTCTTTATATGGTCTAATATTTTTATGCTATCCGCAAAAGCTTTTTTAAATACAACTATTAATGGTTATTTCCTCCACTCAAATTCTCTAATTCAGGAAACATCTAAATCACAGTAAAAAATGTCTCTTTATAGGAAAATTTCTATAATTGGGACAAAATGCCAGATTTTCTTAAATTAAGAATTGAATAGAAACCTTAAAAATATATTGTAAGTTATTGATAAACAGAAACTTAGTTTTATTCCAGACAATTTTTATGGTTACGGTATTTCCTTTGTAATTATCCAATAAAAATAATTTTATTATTGTTTAACGAAAACGGATACAAAGCCATGAGAAAGTATGAAAATTTAAAAGCTGAAGATTTTGTAAAAAAATTATCAGAGGATAAAAATTATGTTATCCTGGATGTACGGTCAAAATCAGAATATGAGTATGAACATATAGAGGGTGCCATTCATATACCATTTACTGAAAAGGATGTGTATTTGAAGCTGGATAAAACCAAGGTATATTACTTGTATTGCCGAATTGGCGCAAGAAGCGCTATCGCCGCAAATTTTATGATGTTTGGAGGGTTTGATCATGTATATAACTTAAATGATGAAATCGCGAAAGTGTTTGATTTAATTCCTAAAAGTCAGGTTTGCCATCAATAATGGCACCTGGCTTTTAATTTCTGCCTGAACATAATTGTTAAAACCTATTCTCTCTATCCGGTTAGATGCATACGCAATATTCAATCAATAACCAAAAAAATTCTAAAGCAAGGTGACTAATTTTGCATAAGGGAGCAACTGTTCATCCGCAGGAATAAGTTCCGTAATCAGGTAGGGGTATTCGTAGCACAGTGGTAAATGACTTACTCTAAGCATCTAAATTTTACTTCTTCTCAGCGGCCGTAACTTTCCGTTCCGCAGCTTATCGGTTGGTTGGAATGAATATCGGCCTAGCCGGTTGATATGCTCAAACCGGGCCGGGGACAGATGTCGGATATCATCTTCCGTTGGGCTTTTACCCTGTTTTCGTAATCGCTCTATAATTTTCTGCTGATAGACCGTATTCCATAGCACCACCATATTTGTGAGAAGATTAAGACTGCCGACTACCTCTTGTTGGTTTTCCTCCTGCTTACAGCATAGCTTCGTTTATTACCGTAGCAACCGCTTAGAGTAACTCATTTACCCCTGTGCTACGAATACCCTCTAATAATTCTGAATCAGCGCCCTGCCCTTGGTTGGCATAGGTAAGGGTTCCGGCAAGCGCATAGCCATTGACAGTAAAATCTTCAAACGTTACAATCCGATGTGCCCCTACCTCTTGGGGATCAGCCGTCAGGGTAATGACTACCATTCCTCTTTTACTCATACCATAGGACTGGCAGCTATCGCTGTTGGTCATGGTAATGACCTATGTATAACTCATTGTTTGTGATGTATCTTGGCTAATGGTCACGCAATCCGAACCACGGCCAAAACCTTTTCCAACATGTCGGGCAATTGGTGGAAATTCGATTGTTGAAGCAGGCGCATTAGTAACTCGTGATGTTCCCCTAAATACAATTGTAGGTGGTGTTGCGGCAAAGATTTTAAAGTCTTTGTAAGATTTTTCAGGGCAAAATTCCTTGTTGCGTTGCTTATTTATACTTTTTGCTTTTTTTTCAGGCAGATAAACAAGTACGGTATTTAAGAAACAGCTTCATTTGATTTTCTTAACTTTGGACTATGAATAGTAAAGAAAGATCTCAAACTTCACATTTCAATACAGAATTAAAGCTAAAGGGTTTCAAAGTCTATGAAATAGACAGCGAGGCTAATGCTGGTCATACATATAGTCGTAAATATTTTTATAAAATCAATTTAACGACCGGAAAGTTTATTTTTCATTATGCTGATAAGAGTTTAGAGACAGATGACACCTTTTTATTTTTTGGCAACCCGAATATTCCCTACTCCTGTGAGGCTGTTTCAACAAAATTTAGTGGCTATACCTGCCTCTTTACGGAAGACTTTTTAAAGTTAGGCGACCGGTCCGATAGCCTTCTGCAATCCCCCTTATTTAAAATCGGCGGCACACCCATTTTGAAATTAGATGATGAGCAAAAGGATTTCATTATTGCTGTATTTAAGCGGATGCTTGCAGAGCAGGATAATGATTATGCTTTCAAAGATGAGTTGATACGCAACTACATCAACCTTATCATACATGAGGCGGTTAAAATGCAGCCTTCAGAAAACCAATCAAAAAAAACAAATGCTGCGGAGCGTATAACCGCCGTGTTTCTCGAATTGCTGGAACGCCAATTTCCGATTGAAAGTACGGACCGTCCATTGACGTTAAAAACGGCACAGGACTTTGCCAGGAATTTGTCTGTTCACGTTAACTATTTAAATAGCGCAGTTAAGGAAGTTACGGGTAAACCAACGACAGCCCACATTGCCGACAGGATTATTAATGAGGCAAAAGCCTTACCGCAACATACAAACTGGAGTATAGCTGAAATAGCTTATGCCCTTGGTTTTGAATATTCTACCTACTTTAACAACTTCTTTAAAAAGAAGACAGGTGAAATACCAAAATCCGTGAGATTATCCCACCTTTGATTTTTATACTTTTTCATTTGTTTTTCATTATTTATTGGTTAGGGTTATTGTGAGCTTTGCATAGGAGCAATTCCGAAATCGTTTAATAAAAAAGCTATGCATAACAAAGAAGAATATTATTCACGAAGAAAATTTATTCGGCAGACATCTTTGTTAAGCGCAGGGTTTATGCTACCTGTAGCAACCAGCGTTTTTGCTGAAAACAAGATAGAAAGCAACACAGGAAAAAATATCCTTTCCAGAGGTTATGCCGCAAGAGATAGGTCTGGTAAATTGAGCCCCTGGTCTTTTGAACGCAGATCTGGTGGAGATAATGATATTCTGATTGACATAAAATTTTCAAGCATTTGTCATACAGACATACACCAGCTATCGGGGCATTGGGGTCCCCAGCAATATCCACAGGTTCCCGGTCATGAAATGGCAGGTATTGTTACGGCAATAGGTAAAAACGTTTCAAAATTTACCTCTACACTACGAATACCCCAACTCAGTCTGACACTTCATGGGCTTAAATGTTTTTCTGCCTGGCAATTCAAAGTTATTTTGCTTAGCATTGCGTTAGATTATTGAACTGGTCGCAAGCTTGCAGGCAACGATTTGGGCAGGCGGCGTGGCGACTTTGGAGCATCTTTTGTCCGAGTTTCTTCTAATTACTTGTGTGCATTGATGCTTCTGATCGCGAATCAACCAACCATGCTGCTTGCCTTGTTTTGGCGGTAATCATTCTTTATTCAAACATTTCCTAACGGTCTGGAGGAATGATGCACCATCAGCACTTCAATTCTTTCATCACCCCCGACCTCATAGATGATGCGGTAATTCCCTTCTATTAATTCTCTGATGTTCTCATCATTCTTCTCTGGCACTATCCTACCAACTTTAGGCATCTTCTTCAAAATATTGACTTTGTTAAAGAGTTTGGATACGATGGAAGATGCGTATTTGTCTGAATATCTGCTGCTGTACTCTGCTATACTGGTCAAATCATCTATGGCTCGTTCTGCCCAAATTACTTTAACCATTTTTCCAATTTCTTTTTAGCTTCTTCTTCACTATAAAATTGCCCAGCCTGAATTTGCTGTTGACCTTCTTCTATTTTCTGCAAAATCATTAATCTTTCCATTAATTCATCTACAGAAAATTCCTCCGGCATATCTTGAATGGTTTCTAATAATTGTGTCTTCTTCATCATTTTTATGTTGATCTACTCCAATATACGAATTTCTTTATTTCCTGTCTTATTTTTTTGATCACCGCCAATGGTTTTCGGCTTGGCGTTGTGGCGGATTTTTAGCACCAAAATTCATGCGAAGCACAAATACTGAACCTTGCACAAATGTTTCTATGAAGCATGTCAGCCGCCATATTGCCAAACCGATGTTAGCGGTTCGGCTTTCTTTGTCTGTTAGATAATTATTCATTGTCCAATTGTCTTGTGTCGCCAAACTGCAATAACATTTGTATCTGCGTGATGTTCTTCTGGATTGTTTTCTAATAGTCGTTTTGTGCTGGTGTGTTCCGCTTGTTTCAATGGAAATTATTTACAATATTCTATTCTTTTTTACCATTTGGTAACGATTTTATGAAATCTCCCCGCTCTACGATGGTCATAAGTGCGTCTTTTATGAGCGGATCGTGTTGTCCCATAGCATCTAATAAAATTTCTCTGCTGACAGGTGAAGCCAGTTGTTGTGTGACATCAACAAACAACCTTCCACCAGCTTTACACATGGGCCGGGCGGCTGTTAACTGCCATAAAGACAATCCCAATGGTTTTAATAGGATCAGTCATCATTTGTTGATGGCCGACAGATACATAGACGTGATTTTCCTGATCATTTGCTTCAGGGATCGGGTATAAAGTAGTGATTGGCCGACTCTGGACAATATAAAATGTGTCATCAGCCAAACACCATTCGATGTCCTGAGGGCAACCGAAATATTGTTCAATCTTTCTGCCTATGCGCTCAAGCTGTAAAATCTGCTGCTCTGTCAGCGCTTGCCTGGTCTGCTGCTCAAGATCGATCTGCTGGGTCTCGGTTCCACCTTCTTTTCGTTCATAGATGGCCAGCTTTTTGGTAGCTATCTTCTTATCTATAATCTTCCCGTCACGAGTTTTATAGTTATCGGCATTCACTAGTCCGGAGACCACGGCCTCACCAAGTCCAAAGCTTGCGTCAATAGATAGTACTGTCCTGTTGGAAGACAAAGGATCGGCAGTGAACGTAATTCCTGATACTTGCGGAAAGACCATCTTCTGAACAACCACAGACAGCTGGACTTTATGGTGGTCAAATCCGTCTTGCATTCGGTAAATGACCGCACGGTCCGTAAATAGGGAAGCCCAACACTTGCTGATATGCTGTAAGATTGCTTCTTTGCCTATGATGTTTAAATAGGTGTCTTGTTGACCTGCAAAAGAGGCCGTCGGTAAATCCTCTGCCGTTGCGCTGGATCGTACTGCATAGGCATTTTTTTCACCGAGCCTGGAAAGGTGGCAGGTAATCTCTTCATTCATGTCTTCAGGGATGGCGATCCCTTCGATGACCCTGCGAAT
>JBGTIS010000389.1:0-99225 GCA_041745535.1 Cyclobacteriaceae bacterium
AATTTCTAATCAACTTTTTTTTGATTCTTTTTCCTGTTCCCCCTCTTCCCACTTTCCCTGCCTTCCCTTTTCTCCTTATTCGGGTGGGCAAAATTAACTATTCAGCACTTCCCTATCAATACCTATCTCACTATTTTTTTAATTATTTTCTAACCTTTTAAGAATAGGAAACAATTACTTTTAGATGCTTTTCTTTTGACGAAAAGCATAAAAAAAGGTTGCAAAAATACTTTACAACCTATAAAAAATTTGAAGTTTTTTACACTTTCTCTTTAATAATTTCTTCTACAATGTTAGGGTCAAGTAATGTGGTAGTATCACCCAGATTAGAAGTGTCCCCTTCAGCGATTTTCCGTAAAATCCTACGCATTATTTTACCGGAACGGGTTTTAGGCAATCCTTTTACAAACTGAATTTTATCAGGCTTGGCAATTTTACCAATTTCATTGGCAACAGTGGTAATGATCGCGTCCCGTAATTCTTTTTCATTTGAAGGCTCTTCTTTACAAATCACATATGCATAAATTCCCTGCCCTTTGATATCATGCGGATACCCTACCACAGCCGACTCAACCACATTTTTATTTTGGTTAATCGCGTTTTCAATTTCCGCGGTTCCAAATCTATGTCCAGAAACATTAATTACATCATCAACCCGACCAATAATTCTGTATAAGCCTTCTTCGTCTCTTCTGGCTCCGTCACCGGTAAAATAATATCCTTTAAATGAAGAAAAATAGGTAGTACGGCATCGTTCATGATCACCATAAGTAGTTCTTATGATAGAAGGCCAAGGAAACTTAACGCATAACAATCCTTCTACGCCATTTTCTGTAATCACATTTCCATCCGCATCTAATAAAACAGGCTGAATACCAGGAAGCGGAAGGGTAGCATAACTAGGTTTTGTTTTGGTAATATTAGCTAATGGAGAAATGAGAATGCCGCCGGTTTCTGTTTGCCACCAGGTGTCGACAATTGGGCATTTCTCTTTTCCGACATTAACATGATACCAATGCCAGGCTTCTTCGTTGATAGGCTCGCCTACAGATCCCAGAACTTTTAATGAGGAAAGATTGTAAGACAATACATCATCAATATCTCCTCCCATAAGGGAACGAATGGCTGTGGGTGCGGTATAAAAAATATTTACTCCAAATTTATCAACAATTTGCCAGAAACGACCATTATCAGGATAGGTGGGTACACCTTCAAACATCATGGTGGTAGCCCCAGCCAACAATGGGCCATAAATAATATAGGAATGGCCGGTAATCCAGCCAATGTCCGCCGTGCACCAGTAAATATCGCTTTCCTCATATTGAAAGACGTTTCTGAAAGAATAATCAGTGTATACCATGTACCCTCCACAGGTATGCACCACTCCCTTCGGCTTTCCAGTGGAACCAGAAGTATAAAGAACAAACAACATATCTTCCGAATCCATGATTTCGGGTTCGCATACAGGTGAGGCAGCTTTTAAGGCATCGTTTATAATTACATCCCTGCCTTTTGTTATTTCAACCGGATACGCTGATATGTGATCTACAACCAAAACCTTTTCAACAGTTGAACATTTTTTAAGGGCTTCATCTACTACCCGCTTTACCGGCAATTGTTTTAGACCACGGCTCATGCCATCGGCTGTAATGATGATATTACAGGAAGCATCGTTGATGCGATCGGCAATAGCATTAGCGGAAAAGCCGGCAAATACTACAGAGTGAACTGCCCCGATACGGGCACATGCCAACACAGCAAAAGCTAATTCAGGAATCATAGGCATGTAGATACAAATACGATCGCCTTTTTTAGCACCATTATCTTTCAGCACATTGGCAAACTTGCACACCTGCTCGTGTAATTCCTTATAGGTGTAGCGGATAAACTGATCGCGCGGATCGTTAGGCTCCCAAATTAAGGCTAACTTATTTCCTCTGGTTTTAAGATGCCGATCGAGGCAATTTTCGGTGATATTCAGTTTACCATTTACAAACCACTTAATATCTGGTTTATCAAAATTCCATTCCAGCACTTTATCCCATTTTTTGCGCCAGGTAAAGTGCTCTGCGATATTGCTCCAAAATTCTTCCGGATTCTCAACACTTTCTTTATACTTTTCCTGATAATCTTCGAAAGAGGTTATTTGGTAATTACTCATAGTGATTTATTCGTTTTAGGGTACTTTAACATTTTAAACATCTGACAGAAAGCCTCTTCAATTTTAAGAATTAATCCACAAATTCTTAAATTATGAATCGTCTTTTTCTAAGTTAATCAGATACTCTTCTGTTTCCTTCTACCTGAGCATCTAATACGGCAATAGCTACCATATTAACAATTTCCCTAATATTACTTCCTAACTGTAAAATATGTACAGGTTTTTTCATTCCAAGTAGTATAGGCCCAACAGCTTCCGCACCACCAATCTCCATTAACAATTTATAAGCGATATTACCGGAAGTAAGGTCGGGAAAAATTAAGGTATTTACAGTTTGATCAATTAAATGGCTAAAGGGGTAGTTCTCCTTTTGTAAATCGTTACTTAAAGCTGTATTAGCCTGAATGTCGCCATCAATCACCAAATCCGGCCACTTTTCCCGGGCTAACCGGGCTGCATTCGCCGTTTTTTCGGGAACTTCTCCTTTACTTGATCCGAAATTAGAATACGATAAAACCGCAATTTTAGGCTGAATACCAAAAGAGCGAACCGTATCAGCAGTTAGCCCGATAATGTCTACCAGTTCATCTACAGTAGGATTAACATTAACAGTGGTGTCAGAGAAAAAATACGTACTTCGTTTATTAATAATAATATACATGCCCGCCACCCTTTTTACGTCTTTCCGAACACCAATTATCTGAAGTGCTGGTAATATGGTTTTAGGATAATCGCTGGTTAAGCCCGAAATAAAGGCATCGGCATCGCCATATTCTACCATGGCTGTTCCAAAGTAATTGCGTGTTCGCATTAATTTAGAAGCCTCCGTGGCCGTCATTCCTTTTCGTTTTCTTTTCTCATACAGCAATCTTCCATAGGCCTTTCTTTTCTCCTTTTCCTTAATTGGATCAATAATCTCACAGGATTCAAGATCTAGTTTATGTTCTTCAATTAATCGTTTAATTTTAGTTTTATTTCCTAAAAGTATAGGAATGGCCAATTGTTCGTCCTGAATAATTTGTGCGGCCTTCAGGATTTTTCTGTCTTCGGCTTCCGCGAAAACAACTTTTTTTGTGGGTGTTTGCTTTGCCTTGTTAATTACCTGTGACATCAACTTCTGGTCGATGCCGATTCGTTTTTGCAATTCAACCTGATATAAGTCCCAGTCAGTAATGGGTTTTCTCGCCAATCCTGAATCCATAGCCGCTTTGGCTACTGCGGGCGAAATAGTAGTAATTAATCGGGGATCAAGGGGTTTTGGAATCAGATAGTCTCTTCCAAAAGTAATTTTATCGCTACTGTAAGCTTTATTAACCAGTTCAGGGGTAGGCTCTTTGGCAAGTTTTGCGATGGCATGTACTGCTGCCAGTTTCATATCCTCGTTGATAGAAACAGCTCTTACATCAAGTGCACCACGAAAAATATAGGGAAACCCCAATACATTGTTTACCTGATTGGGATGGTCCGACCGACCGGTGGCCATTATAATATCCTGTCTGCTTTGCATGGCCAGTTCATAATCAATTTCAGGATCAGGATTCGCCAAAGCAAAAACAATGGGATCTCTGGCCATAGATTGTAAATGCTCTGTGCCAATGATATTACCAGCAGAAAGCCCTAAAAACATATCCGCGTTTTGCATGGCTTCTGCAAGAGTATAAATATCGCGGTTGGTTGCGAATAGGCTTCTATTTTCATCTAAATCTTTACGATCTGCCCTGACCACTCCATCCAGGTCACACATAACGATATTTTCTCTTTTTGCCCCTAAAGTTATGTATAATTTACCACAGGCAATGGCTGCAGCCCCAGCTCCGGTAACTACTATTTGCAGTTCTTCAATTTTTTTATCCACCAATTCCAATGCATTCAGCAGAGCGGCACTTGATATTATGGCAGTGCCATGCTGATCGTCGTGCATCACGGGAATGCTGAGCTTTTTCTTTAATGCATCTTCAATTTGGAAACATTCAGGGGATTTGATATCTTCTAAATTTATGCCACCAAAAGTTGGCTCCAATGCCTCCACAATTTTTATAAAATCAATAGGATCTTTAGCATTAACTTCTAAATCAAAAACATCAATACCAGCAAATTTTTTGAAGAGCACTCCTTTCCCTTCCATAACCGGCTTGGAAGCTTCCGGCCCTATATCGCCCAATCCAAGCACTGCCGTCCCATTGGAAATAACAGCAACTAAGTTGCCCCGGGCGGTATATTTGTAACTATCTTCTACATTCGCCGCTATTTCTTTACAGGGTTCGGCAACGCCAGGTGAATAGGCCAAAGCCAGGTCAAGCTGAGAACTAAGTAGCTTAGTAGGAACCACCTCAATTTTACCTGGTTGGTCCTGAGTATGGTAATTAAGGGCATCTTCCCGCCTGATCTTGATAGACATAAAAGAGTAATTAAGTACAAAAAGTTAATTTTACTAATGCAACAAAACTACTTAAATATCCTAATATAAAAAGGAGATTTCTAATTTACATCCTTATAGGCGGAGAAGGAATATACAAGAAAAATAAAATTCAAAAAAACCTCAGCATTTTGCATATAACCAAATGCTATTCGCGAAATAAATGTGCAGGGCAAAAAAAATGATCCACTTATGCAGGCATATTAAGATCAGCTTGCTTTTTGCTGTTTCATTTCTGTTCCAGTTCTAAAAGTTTTTAAGATTGCTTCTATCTCACGGATAAAGGGTCTTTTTTTCTTTCCTGGACAATATAAATATCCTTCAATATAGTACAACCTTCCTATTTCCTCATCTACGAATGTATAACTTAAAAAAGGTCCGCCCATGGTATTGTTGTTAAGCTTCCACAATCCTCGGGCTTCTTTGGCGTATTTTCCATTCAGATTAATGGTTTCGGTATACAAGGGTTCAAGAGTTTCAGTAACCATATGCACAACACTATCATCAGCAATGTATTCGCCCACTAACTTATCTCGATAAGAAAGAATACTTTCTGGTGAAAAAGCATCTTCAGAAACGTAGTCTGTATAAGAAATCAGTATACTTTTATCTACTTCCGGATCTAGCTGTCTTAACCATATAAAATTCTTTTCATCTTTACTAACTTCGTAACCATAAGGCACTTTTATATAGCAATCGTGCTTGCTCATAATTGAGTTGCTAATCCCGACTTCGTCTTTCCCCGCATATACTTTTTTAGCTGCACGTTCCACTTCAATTTCGTGAAAATGATTTCTAATCATACTCTGGCTATTACGCATTTGATTGGCCAGAGAATCAGAAGAGAGGCTGAAAAGGTAAAGCACTTCCTGCCCTTTAGCGAATTCATTTTGTTTGAAATAATAAAATAAATCAGGGTTATCTTGTATCTGCTGGATAGAATTATCGGTAAAGTAGCTCTGCATTTTTTTACTTGCGGAAGTATTAGTGTCGAAAGTGGTAATGAATACCATATTATTTGCACTGCGTAAAACACTGTTTAGCAGAAAAGGATTAACACGGTGAATAGAAAAATAAGGCTCTGGCTGTGGCAAGCCAGGAATGGGCTTTAAAAAAATTTCTCTGACTTGTTCCCCAACGGGAGTAGTCATCTGGGCGGAATCCATTACAAGGATTATTTCACTTTCACCACCTCTGGAGTTAGGCAAGTTGCTAGAGCTTTTGCTCCCAGCTTCACAAGAAAATAATACGATAGATACGGCTAAAAGGTAAAAACATTGTTTACCCTGAAAAAATATTTGAGGTATAAAAAGCATTATTTGGTAGTATAGTGGTTTTAACTGTCATAAAGTAAATACGATTTTATTACCATCCGGTTGGTTACTTGCCAATAACCAGTTTCTGGCCGGGCGTAATTTTATTAGACCTTAAATTATTAAGTTCCTTTATTTTCTGGATACTCACTCCTTCATACTTCAAAGAAATTTCCCACAGTGAATCTCCTGGTTGAACAACATGAATTTTATTAGAATTTTGTGACACTTTGGCAGTTGCCAGTTGGTTATTAATAGAATTAGAAGTTCCGGCGTTGGTCCAGATAACCAAATCCTGCCCGGCATAAATGCGGTTGCCAGAAATTTTGTTCCAGGTGCGCAAATCGGATGTATATACATGATATCGCTCCGCTATAGAACCAAGCGCATCGCCACTCTTCACTTTATAAATTACCTTATGGCGATAGTCTGACTTGGTTGAACTGGCAACACTTTTATTATCGCTGCTGCTTGGCTTTGGTGCGGCAACCGAGGTTACGGCCACCTGTGTTTGGTAATTATCATTACCTGATTTGGTCCAAACAACTAATTTCTGACCTTCATAAATCCGGCTTCCCTTTATATTGTTCCATTCTCGCAGGTCTGCCGTATAAACATGATACTTTTGCGCGATGCTACCCAATGCATCTCCTCTCCTAACCCGGTAAACAACTTTTTCTTTGCCATAGGTACTTCCTGGTGTATCCTGAGTAAGCACCTGATATTGTTCCTGATTTATTTTTCCAATATCCAATAAAATAGAATCGAAATTAACCGCCATAAAATCCATTTTATCAGCAGGGATGAGTAATGGATAGTTATTGGCTTTATCGGATACCGCCCCTCTTCTCAATTCTGGATTGAGCTTTATAAGATCTTCCTCACATACATCAATTTTTTCTGCCAAAAGCTTTAAGCTCAAAAACTGGCTAACCATAAGTGTATCGGCCAGCATGGCATATTCACGTTCATCTTGTTGTAAGTTATGCTCTTCCATGTAGTTCATGGCGTAAACAATAGCTACAAATTGCGGAACATATGACCGGGTTTCTCTAGGTAAATAGGGATAAATCGCCCAGAAATCTCTTTTATAACCTGATCGTCTGATTGCTTTCCGAACATTACCGGGCCCTGCGTTATAAGCTGCTAATGCTAATTCCCAATCGTCGAACATATTGTAAAGATCACGCAGATATTTACATGCTGCCTCTGTAGATTTTTCAGCATTTTGCCGTTCATCAACATACCAGTCCTGGTCCAGACCAAACAACCGCCCTGTGCTCGGCATAAACTGCCATAAGCCTACAGCGGCCACTCTTGATTTCGCAATTGGATTAAGGCCGGATTCTACGATCGACAAATATTTTAATTCGTCGGGCAGGTTATATTTTTTTAGATACTTCTCAAATACGGGAAAATAGAGTTCTTTTCTTCGAATTACCATTTTGGTGTAAGACCTGTCCTTGATGGTAAAGTAATCAATAAAAGATTTTACCTTTTCATTGTAGTGCAACGGCATTTCAGACTCAATACAACTGATTCTGTCCTCTACCAGACTGTAAGAAGCATCCGGGATGTATTCGTAATCGTAAGAAGGTTCAAATAATTCTAATTCAGAACTATTTTGGTTATCTACTAAACCATTTAATATTATTTCCTGACTGTAAACAGGAGAAAAAAAGGTAACTATTAATAGTAGTCCCAACAAAGCTGAAGTAGTTTTTTTCAAATCGTGCATGTTGCCTGTGTTGTAAATCGAAATGTGTTTAAACAAACCTTTAAATTACACAATTATTTGCAAATTTTATACTAACCTTTCCAGAAAAAAAGCTTCTTGTAAGATACTATTCATTTCAGCTGATTTTATTTATTATTTTCTAAAATGTAATTAGCAAACGCGTACAATTTAGCCTCTTCAAAAGAGTTTGCCATAATCTGTAAACCAACCGGAAGCCCTTCTGCTGTAGAACCATTCGGAATAGAAATCGCGGGAATTCCGGATATGGATGCCTGCACCGTGAATAAGTCAGCCAGAAACATTTCTAACGGTGAATTAATTTCACCTAACTTAAATGGTGGCGTTGGTGTTGTGGGAAGGATAATAAAATCGTACTGATTAAAGATTTCCTTTGTTTTATTAATTAGTAACTTCCTGACTTTTAAAGCTTTAGAGTAAAACGCATCGTAATAACTGGCACTTAGCACAAATGTACCCAAGAGTATTCTTCTCTTTACTTCTTCGCCAAATCCTTCAGAACGTGATTTTTTGTACATAGACATCAAATCATTCGCGTTTGGACTTCGATATCCGAATTTAATGCCATCGTAACGAGATAGATTCGAACTTGCTTCGGCTGTTGTAAGAATATAATAGGTAGGCAGCGCATATTTCAAAGCCGGAAAATCAACTGCTTCCACAACATGCCCTTGCTTTTTTAAAAAAGAAATTATCTCCTGAGTATTAGACTTAATTTCCGGTGATAATCCCTCATTATTCAAAGTTTCACTCAAAAAAGCAATTTTAACTTTTTCATTAAGTTGTATTTCCAAAGAATAACTGGGTACAGGTTCTCTGGAAACCGTACTATCCTGCTCATCCTGTCCCGCGATTAATTCCAGTACCAACGCGTTATCTTCTATATTATTACTAATAACACCAATGGTATCAAACGATGATGCATAGGCTACAAGACCATATCTGGATATTCTGGAATAGGTAGGTTTTAATCCGATTACGCCACAAAAAGCTGCTGGCTGACGAACAGAGCCGCCCGTATCTGAACCTAACGCGATGGTGCATAGGTTGGCTTGTACAGCCACCGCAGATCCACCAGAAGACCCTCCGGGTACACGTTGGTTATCAACTTCGTTCAAAACGGGACCAAAAGCAGAATTTTCGTTTGATGATCCCATGGCAAACTCATCGCAGTTTAAACGCCCGATGATAATAGCATCTTCATCGATTAACCGTTGCACGGCAGTGCCTGAGAATTGAGAGGTAAAGCCATTGAGTATTTTACTGCCTGCCTGAAGGGTATGGTCCTTAAAACAGAGCACATCCTTCAGTCCGATAACCATACCAGCTAATTTACCCTGAGTACCTGAAGAAATTTTTTGATCTATCGCATGAGCAGCTTTCAAAGCTTCATTCTCATATACTTCGAGGAAAACATTAAGATGCGATTTACTATGAATGACCGCCAAATAATAGCGAACCACATCCTTGCAAGAGAGCGTTCCCTCCTGTAGTTTTTGATTAATTTTATAGAAAGACCTGAATACCTGTGGGCTAGTTTTATTGGTTACTGCTGGTGGTATTTTTAGATCCTTCTTCAATTTCTTGCTTTATTTCATTGGTTGCATCTTTAAATTCCCGGATACCTCTACCCAAACCTCTGGCTAATTCGGGTATTTTTTTTGCTCCAAAAAACACCAATAAAACCAGCATGATCAAAAGGATTTCCCATCCACCTAGTCCGCCAAAGAATGCTAATACAGTTTGCATAATGATATATTTATTGATTTAAATAAAATCTGTTTCTGTAAAGTTACTTAATATAAGTACGAATTAAAACAAGAAACAGTAATAAGAAAAGTTTAATTAATAAAATTTAGTTCGTTTTGTAAATATATTATTTCATTCAATTTCGGCTTTTTTTTGACTTCGATATTTAAGAAGACTTTTGTTAATATGCTTTTGATTTGAAAAAAAATCTTCTCCTTATTTTCGGGAAAGCCAGGCCTGTGGATTCAACTTTTCGTTATTGCGCCAGATTTCAAAATGCAGCGTTGAGACACCATCCACATCGGTATAAACTGACCCAATGGGCTCTTCCGGTTTAATTGCCTGTCCTTTCTTCACATAAACTTCTTTCAATCGGGCATACAAGGTAAAATAATCGCCGTGCTGGGTAATAACCACTTTATTCATTCCTGGAACCGCCGCGATTGTCTTCACTACTCCTTCAAAAACAGCCTGAACCTGGGCATCTTTGCTGGTCTGAATATCCACCCCATTATTATCTTCCATGATATTCCTCATAACCGGATGTGGATGCCTGCCAAATTGTTTGGAAATAAATCCGGTATTTACCGGCCACGATAAATTTGATTTTGTTTTTTCGAACAGGGCAGAAATTTCTTTTGCTTCACCTTCCAGGGTGATGGTATTGGTTGATTTTCCTTTCGAAGATTCTTTGATTTCTCTTTCAATAAGGTTAGCAATTAAGTTATCTAACTTCTTAACGGCCTCTTCCCGTAACAAAAGTTCCTTTTTCAGGTCTTTCTCCTGTTTGGTCAAATCCTGAACTACTAAATTTTGCTTTTGCTTTAATACCAACAATTCCTTATTGGCCGATAACTGATCCTGCAATAAAGTCTCACGCTCTCCTTTTTTATCCTCTACGGAAGATTTTTGTCCCGACAAAGTTTGCCTTACCCTTTCAATTTGCGACAGTTGCTTTTCCCTCACATTTCCATATTGCTCCATGTATTTGATCCGCATAAAAAGCTGATTAAATGTTTTTGCGGAAAAGATAAAAATGAGTCGGTCATAACTGGACCCTGCTTTACTCCCTGCATATACCATAGCCGCATATTCTTCTTTCAAATCGATTAAGTCAGTTTCCAGGGCCTCAATAATATCCTGTATTTCACCAATCTGGTTATTAAGTAACGTAATTTCATTGTTTATGGATTTAATCAGGGTTTCGCGGGCTTCAATTTGTTGGTTAATAGCATGGAGTTGGCCCAGGCTACTTTTTCGGCGGTCAGAGGTTTCGGCCAGAATTTCCTGGGCCTCTTGTATCTTTTGGATATTTTCTTTTTTCTCTTTTTCGAGTTTGGTACGTTCAGAAGATTCTGTGGTTTGTGAAAAAGCTAACCGAGCTACGAGCAGAAAGCTCATACTAAAAATCAGTGTAATTCTATTTACGCTCATACTTTTCGGGAATCTTGAAGGGGAAATCCAATGCCTCCTCCGGAAAATACGCTTTTCGGTGCTGAATATTAATTTCCGTATTCTGTTGCTGTCCGCCATTCTGGTAACTCAGCGACACCAGATTAAAAAATGGGATTACTCGTTCTTCCAGTTCTTTAAATTCGTCGTACCGTAGCTTTAAAGTGTTGTTTCTGCCCGCACTTCTGCTCTTTTCATGCATATCTACCCGATCCAGTTTCATGATGTGGCCATCAATATAATTATTTACGGTTAATGGCCCGACTTCCTGCTTTACTAAGAAATAAGTATCCTCCTTTTTCACTTTATCCTGACTTCGGATTTTGAATGGAAGATTACCTAGTAACGCTGATTGCAAAAGTTGATAGGTAATATCAAAATTAAATTCTTCGCTCAGTTCTTTGAAATTATACGCGGAAAATTCTTTATTCAACCGGTTGATAAAGATCATGGAATCCTGGGTCACAATTCCTCTGGCGGCTTCTACGCCTAATCCGGGTGATAAAGAAATCCAGATAATGCTATCTTTTTTTATCCGGATGCTCGCGTTGGCAGTTATGGTTTTTTTCTCATTAGTAAACTTAATTTTACTACTGGTAGAAAGGTAGTCAAAGTCGGTATCGGTTATAGTGAGTTCTTCCGCAACGCTCCCACTTTTTCCTACTCCGGCAATTTTTTTACTACAACTCAATAAAGAAATACATACTAGGGTTATTATCAGGTAATTTACCTTATTCTTCATACAGTTTCCTGTCAGCTATCTTTTTATTTAATAATTCGGAGGAATCATTCATACCTTTGGCACGCTTCCATTGCTTTACTGCTTCATCCACATCTCCAAGTTTAAACAAAACATCGCCATAATGTTCTATAATTTCTCCACTTTTAATTCCTTCATTCGCACTCAGCGCACGTTCTAACATTTCTTTGGCCTGCTGATATTTTCCAGCCATATAAAGTACCCAGGCGTGGGTATCGAGGTAAGTAGCGTTTTCCGGATTGCGCCGTATCAGTTTGGTCGACATTTTTAGCGCCTCATCTAGTTTTTCCTGGCGAAGCGCAAGAAAATAACTGTAATTATTGAGCGATTCGTCATCGTTAGGATTTGCTTCTAAAACTTCTGTAAAAAGCTGATCAGATTTCTCAAAATCGCCATCTTCGTTATAAACATAGGCAAGTTGTTTTTTGAAATAACCTAACAATTCCGGATTGTTTGAAGCTAACCGCTGCCCTTGTTCCAGATTAAAAATGGCTTCCTCATAGTTTTTCTTTGAAACCTGTGAAGCGCCATTATAAAAGTAGAGAATTGCCTGATTAGGAAATATTTCTATTGCATCTTCAGTATGCTCGATAACACTATCGGGCTCATTCAGCGCAGTAAATTCTATGTTAATAACATTTTGCCAAACGGCATAATTATTCTCGTCAATGGCCAAAGCTTTCAAATATGTATCGCGGGCTTCTTTTACGCTATCAACCGTTACCAGATAATCGCCCCGTAGCACATATGCATCGGGTTGATCGGGATGGGTTTCGACCACAGTTTGCGTAAGGGCACTTACCAGCTTTTTTTTCTCATTATCAACCTGACCCGATTTGTTCTGAATTTCGCTAATGTATTTGGCAAGCAAGTCTTTTTTGAAGGACAAGTCCAGATCGGCATTCGCGAATGCGACGTTGAAGTTTTCGGCTGCTTTATTGGGTTTACCTGTATTCTGATATATTTTAGCCAAAAATAACCTTGCTTCGTCCACTTCAGGATTAACTTCCAATAAATTTTCAAGGTAAGGAATAGCCTCTTTGTCTTTACCATTGGAAACTAAAATTTCCGCCAGGCTCATCACATAAGTAGGCTCGCCGGGAAAAGTCTTTACCAATTCATCTCCTGCTTCAATGGCCTTATCAAGTTTATTCATCTGCAAATAAACTTTCTGCTTCTGATAGATAATTTCGGGTAGCAAACCGAATATATTTTCAGCTTTACTATATATTTCCAATGCTTTGTTATATTCTTTCTGATAAAGATACAGCGCGGCTAATTCAAATAAGTGTTCATCGGCACCTTTTACCTTGCTGATCATGGTTTCGTATACCTCAGCAGCCTCTTTAAAATTTGACTGACGGGTAAGAATCTCAGCATCCAGCAGGTAATAATATTTATTCTGAGGATTCAGCGCAAGCGCCTGTGCGGCATATCCCAGGGCTTCGCCAAACTCTTCTTTTTCGTTCAGAATTTTGGCTATCTGATAATAAGCGGCGTCGTTATTGGGGTCATATTCCAAAGATTTTTGAAATAATAAAAGCGCTTTAGGAAGGTCTTCCAGTATATAATACTTTACTCCTTCCGTAAATTTATCAGTAGATTCTACCTTATTCAGTTCTTCCTTTCTGCTATCCGATTTCTTTTTTTGTGCATAAGAAGAAGGAATCAGGCCGAAACCTGAAAATAAAATAAAACCAACACAAATAATTAAATTTCTCTTCTTGAACATTAGCCAACATTTTTATTTCTGATAAGAGGCTTATCAGTATCTGGTAAATAAACGAAATATTTTATATAATCATACATCAAACTGCTCTAAAAATCTTGCCAAGCAATTCAGCAGAAATGACTTTTACAAAATACTTACAATCTAACCTCACATTATTCTAAATTATTAAGAAATTTCATGCCTGTAGGTAATTGTCCGATTGTAAACATTTCATACGGCAAAAGAATTCCTGAAAATCTGATTTCCCATATATCTGATACTGGTAAAATCATTTTTAAGTTACCAAAATAACTCTGTCTGTCTTTTTTTCCTACTTAAATACTATTCCCACAACAACCCAACTGCCATGTTGTAATTATCCGGCTTTCCTAATTTTCGATAGCTTTGATAATTCATCCTTTTCTAAAAAGACTACAACTGCCAGGAATAATAACATCACCCCTATATGAAAAGACGTAGCTAATAGCTGATTGGTTATATTTACCTGAAGCACCAGGTAAGTAACTGCTATGGTACCCACGATGTAGCCCATATCGCGGGCAGTTTTATAGGGTATAAAAAAATATTGCTGGCCCAAAATAAAACACATTACCGACATGGCAAAATAACAACCTAAAGTAGCCAATGCGCTACCAAAATATCCAAGTACCGGGATTAGTAAAAAATTCAGTACCACAGTTAATACCGCACCTGCTACGGTTATTCTGGTTGCATAATACGTTTTATCGGATAGTTTGAACCAAATGGATAAATTATAGTATACTCCCAGAAACAGATAAGCCAATAACAGGATCGGAACCACGTTCAATCCTTCTCTGTATTCCGGGTTTCTTAAAAATAAGCCTATCAGGTCGAGATTTATACTTACAGCCAGTAGAATAAAGCAGCACACAATCACAAACCAGTGCATAACCTTGGCAAATAATTCAGGCGAATTTTTGTCTTTGCTATTGCTGAAAAAAAAAGGTTCGGCAGCGTATTTAAACGCCTGAATGGCCAGATTCATAAATATGGCCAGTTTGTAACAGGCGCCAAAAACACCCAGCGCCGCTAGTTTGGTTTTATCAGGATAAAAACCTTCCGGCAGCATATATTTCAGTAAAACCCGGGAAAGCATTTCGTTGGTAACTCCGGCCAATCCCATAAATAACAACGGATATGCATATACCAGAATGGGTTTGAGCAATTGTTTATCAATCGAAAAGGTAAAACTTCTATTAAGATACCAGAAAATAGGAATTAAGGCAGAATTGGCAATCAGATTGGCCAGTATTACATAATCGATGTTCCAGGCAGGGTTATAAAACCAGTCGATATAAGGTTTAAAGCCGGGCCAGAATTCTCCTTTAAATACAGATGCACAGAATACAATGAAAAATAAATTGAGAAATATATTCAGGCAAATATTCAACAACTTAGTTGTGGCAAATGTCCATGCCTTTTTCTCAAGCCTTAATTTGGCGTACGGAATAGCCAGGATAGCATCGGTACATAAAATAAGTGCCAGCCATCGAATAAGATTTTCTTTGCCCGGGTATTCGAGAATTACCGCGATTTGGGGTGATAAGAAATATAATAGCCCTGAAAAGATTAAACTGCTTAAAATAACCAGAGATTGCGCAGTGTTATACACCTTGTCAGCCTGGCTACCGGTGGCTGTAGCGAAACGGAAAAACGCGGTTTCCAGCCCATACGTGTAGATTACATTAAAAAAAGCCACATAAGCATAAAGCTCTGTAATCACACCATAGGCACCAGGTTCAAAGACACTGGTATAAATGGGTACCAGAAAATAATTTAAAGTACGACCAATTATGCTACTTAGTCCATAAACCGCGGTATCGCCGACCAGTCTTTTTAGTTGACTCATTCCATATTTATGTCAACGCATGTTATTCGCCTTTAAAATGAGGCTCTCTTTTCATAAGGAAAGCAGAGGTACCCTCTACAAAATCTTTAGATTTACAGCAAGAGCCAAAACTATTGGCTTCGGTTTGGTAACCGTTTTCATCATATGCGTATACGGCGTTTACACATTCAACAATCATTCCAATGGCCAATGGTGCTTTAGAGGTTATTTTTTTGAGGATTTTTTCGCAATGTTCAACCAGCAGTTCTCTGTTATCAACCACATGATTTACCAGACCAATTGCTTTGGCTTCCTGCGCTGAAATCATTTCAGCGGTCATCATCAATTCAAGTGCTTTTCCTTTACCAACCAGTTGGGGAAGCCTTTGTGTACCACCAAATCCGGGGATTAGGCCAAGATTTACTTCAGGCAGCCCAAAAGTAGCATTTTTGCTGGCCACTCTTATATGGCAGGCCATGGCCAGTTCGCAACCGCCCCCAAGGGCATATCCATTGACTGCCGCAACCACGGGTTTATCGCACTTTTCAATCATGGCGAATACTTCCTGCCCGGTTTCAGAAAATTTTCTTCCATTAACCTCATTCAGTTCAGAAATCTCATTGATATCAGCTCCTGCCGCGAATGCTTTTTCGCCAGCGCCAATTACAATCACTCCCTTAATTTCAGAATCATCATACACCTGTTGCATTACCTGGCCTATTTCTTCAATAGTTCCTCTGTTCAGTGCGTTCATTTTATCCGCTCTGCTGATAGCGATGGTTAAAATGCCATTCTGGGTAGTAGAGGTAATATGTTT
This sequence comes from Cyclobacteriaceae bacterium, assembly GCA_041745535.1. Lineage (GTDB taxonomy): Bacteria > Bacteroidota > Bacteroidia > Cytophagales > Cyclobacteriaceae > JBGTIS01. The sequence continues at coordinate 16,006 of JBGTIS010000389.1, forward strand.
GTATTTTATCATTTCCATACGTACAACATTTTGTTCAAATATAACGGGCGTAGCAAGAATAGCGAAAAACAGAGAAGAAGTATAAAATTCGCAAATAGATTAGGGTAAATTTTTATCTATAAGGGCTATTAATTTAAATCACATAAAGTTTAACGCGATTTTCACTACGCTGAATTTTGCAAAAGAAAAACGGGCTGACTAAAATCAGCTTTTGCTTTCTTTTACTTCTTCTGATTTTTCTTTTTCACTTTCTTTTTTTTCCTGCAAAACTTCCGGGGCTTGTCGCAATAAAATTTTGTACCAGTTTACAAGTTTTTTAATATCAGAAGGATAAACGCGTTCCTCATCGTAATGGGGAACGGTATGTTTTATGAAAGCTTTCAGTTCGTCGGTATCAGACGAACTTTCTATTCCTGGATCCTCACCAAATTCTTTATTGATTTTTTGAAGCACTTTTTCCAAAGGAATAGAGCCCTCGGCATCGGTAGTATAAATAGAGACATCGTTTAAAATAGAAACCCTGGCATTGCCGGCCACTACCATCTTTTTTTTCTGATCGTCCAGCGTCTCTACAATTACTCCATTACGGGTTGGTTTTACAATTTTAAAAAGTCCACCTTTTCCAGCAATGGTAGCAATATCTTTTAATTCCATTATGCGTTTTTTTTTAGTTAAGTACCTGTATCATTGTTAGGCTTAACCAATGTAACCGTAATATTAATTCAATTCGATTTACTTCACCTGGCAAAGTTGGGGAATCTTTCGGTTTCAGCCAACTTTACCTTGATTAATTCTTTCAATAAAACCGATTATTTCCTCTTTACCTGCCCCATTCACAGCAGAACTAACAATGACAGGGGGCAATTCTGCCCAGGTTTCCTTCAATTTTTTCATAAATGCGGCTACCGACTTGCTGGTTTTGCCTTTCGATTGCTTGTCGGATTTTGTAAAAATTAATGCAAAGGGAATTTGATTTTCCCCTGCCCAGTGGATAAATTCCAGATCAACTTTTTGTGGTGGCAAACGGGAATCAATCAGAATGAATACGCAAACTAAATTAGACCGATACAACAGGTAATCTCTGCTCATTTTTTCCCAGTCTTCTTTTTTGGTTTTGCTCGCCTTGGCCCAGCCATAGCCGGGTAAATCTACCAGAAACCACTTATCGTTGATCAGGAAATGATTAATAAGCTGGGTTTTACCAGGTGTTCCGGATATTTTGGCTAATTTTTTCCGGTTGGTAAGCATATTAATTAAAGAAGATTTTCCTACATTGGAACGCCCGATAAAGGCATACTCTGGATTTTTAACGTCGGGGCATTTCCTGTAATCGACACTACTTCCAATAAATTCCGCCTGATGAATCATCATAATGTTTATGGGGTTATAAGTTGAAAAACTGGCCTGGGTTTCAAGGTGGCGGAAGAATCTATTTGTGGCATCAATGAGCGATGTTCTTCAACAAATTCGTTATAGGCCTGTGCATAATTATCGTAACGTACCCGGTATAACAATACCTTATCGTTAGCATCGCTGATATCATCAATTAAAGTTTGCATTAAAGGATAACTTTCAAATTTTGGGTGCCCAATAGCCAACCTGGAAACCTTATAACTAACTTCGGCCGTTGCACTATCGTACCGGTCAATTCCATCAGAATCGGCCATGGTCATAGAATCGTAGCGAATTGTTTTCAGATTTTCAACTTCCGCGTAAAGCGTTTCAATCTCCTGTTTGTTATAAAGATTGGTATACTGTATTTCGTCCAGTAACCTTTTCAGATCGGCAATTTTTTCATTATCGTCCTGCATCATTTCTTCCCAGGCTATATTCAGGCTGTCCTGCAGAACTTGATAGCCTGATTTTAGCGAATCTACTTTTTTATTTCCTGCGTCTTCTGTATTATCTGCCGTACGGCTACAGGAAAACAGAACAGGAAATAATAGCATACATAAAAAAAACTTTTTACTCATATTTTCATTCTTTTTATTGCCGACATTTAATACTTTTAATAATTGAAATCAGGAATCAGTACCACTGACTTTAATGATTCAAGCTTTACAAAGCGGAAACTTTGCTAAGATACGGCCTCGAAATTACTTATGAATGTTTAAACAAAAAAAATACCTTCAAAACAACCAGCGGTTTTTTAATACGCTCAATTTAATTTTCTACCTGGCTGTGGCTATTCCGATGGCGCCTTTCACTTATTATTACCTGACATTCAGCAGCGCGGAAAACCTGACTGCTTCTTTTCCGGAACATCCCAGCATTTTAATTTTTTATATTACCCCGATACTGATTTTTATCTGCATGGTATTGTCCTTTATTGTTTACAGGACAGACCTGAAGAAGGTATTAAAATCATCTTCTTTTAAAGAAAAGATGGATTTGTTTTTAAAATTTTCTATAAAAAAATATTTGTTCCTTGAACTCGCCAGCCTCGGCATTTTAGCTGGTTTTATTTATACCGGGCAAAAGTTCTTTGCTACGCTGTACGTGATTAGTCTTTTGGTGTTTTCCTTTAGCAGACCCACAGTAACGCGAATTGCCAGAGATATGAAACTGGAAAAAAGTGAGAAAGAAAAACTATATGGCGAACAGGAATTTTAGAACTACTGCAATATGAACAATTGTAAAACAGCCGCTACTATCCAGGAAAAAATGCTGGAAATTTTACAGCAATTTTTGCCCAAACCAGCGGTAGGTTATTGCCATCAGCTTTGGATGCAACATCAGTTTTCTTTTAAAGTAACCCGGCAGCGGGCTTCCAAACTGGGCGATTACCGGTATCATTTCATTAAAAGGACTCATACCATTACCATCAATTGCAATTTGAATCATTACAGTTTTTTAATTACCTATCTGCACGAAGTGGCACATTTGGTCATTTTCAAAGAATTTGAAAAAAGCGTACAACCCCATGGTAAGGAATGGAAAAATCAGTTTAAAAAATTAATACAACCCCTGCTTACTGAACATATTTTTCCGTCTGATGTATTGAATGCGTTGCAAAATCATATTGAAAAGCCGAAAGCAGCTTCCTGCTCTGACCCCGTGCTACAATTGGCGCTTCGCAAATACGATCGTATTCCGGAAGGGCAGTGTACCCTGACGCAGGTATTGACAGGCTGTCGTTTTAATTTTCGTGGTAAAGCCTATGTGAAAGAGCGGATTAACATAACCCGAGCCATTTGCCTGGATGTAAAATCTGGCAAGCGCTATTTGATTCCAATGATGGCCACTGTGGAACCGGTTAAGGAAGGGAAAGCCTGCGGACAATAAGTGAATTAACCAGGTTACAAAAATATAAAGGCTCCATCGTGCGCCAGTTGCCAATTTGCAGGTTCCCACCAAAATTAATATAGGAATCAATGTCGTACTGCTTCCATTCGTATTCAACAAAATCTCTGAAATTTACACCGGCAATCCAGCCGTCTTCCACATCCTCGAACCACTCTTCGTAATAGCAATCATCAGAACCATGAAAATTCAGCACATTTTCACCGAGCAAAATAAATTTATTGATCCCCATATCAACGAAATGATCGATGATGTTCCTTTTTAAATGCATGATATCATTGCTGATCGCATCATTCCATTCGCCTATCATTTCGATAACTACATAATTGAGTTCATAATCGGCAAATAAAATTTTAATGTACAGGGTTTCTGAACCGATATAATCCCAACCCGGCGCTATGTAGTAGTTATAAATAGCATTGGTGTATAAATCATAATTATATTCTTTGCCATAGAAAGGAGAATTTTCATCTTCTGATGAATCATAAAATTGGTACCAGTTATAATATGGTTCTAAATTGTGCATAATTTACTCATTCTTTACTGATTCTACAGCGGCCCTGACTGACCCGTATTTCAACAAAAGCTTCTCAGCCTCTTTTTCAGATATTTCTAACGCTTCCATCACCATTCTCGTACCCCGGTCTACCAGTTTTGTGTTACTTAATCGCATGTCTACCATTTTATTGCCTTTTACCCTTCCTAGTTGAATCATTACTGCCGTAGAAATCATATTCAACACTAATTTTTGCGCGGTGCCTGCTTTCATTCGGGTGCTACCAGTAACAAATTCAGGCCCGGTAACCACTTCAATCGGAATTTCCGCGGCTTCAGCCAGTTCCGAATCCGGGTTACAGGTAATACAACCGGTGATCAGACCAGCCTGCCGGGCAGCTCTCACTCCTCCAATTACGTAGGGCGTGCGACCAGAAGCGGCAATACCAATCAGGGCATCTTTAGCATTTACATGATGTGCCTGCAAATCTTTCCAGGCCTGTTCCGGATCATCTTCAGCAAATTCCACAGCTTTACGAATGGCCGCATCGCCGCCGGCTATCAGTCCAATTACCCAATCATGCGGTACCCCATAGGTAGGCGGACATTCTGAGGCATCTAAAATCCCTAACCGGCCACTGGTACCCGCACCGATATAGAACAATCTGCCTCCTTTTTTCATTCGCTCAACTATCCTCGCCACTAATTTTTCTATTTGTGGAATGGCTTTAGCCACCACCATCGGTATGGTTTGGTCTTCCTTATTAATGCCTTCCAGTAATTCTTTTATGGATAAATTTTCCAGATTATTGTAATGGGAAGAAGACTCGGTAACGCTCATAATTGATAAGTTAAAATAGTATTTGGTATGTATTAGTTTTCCTGATGGTATAAGGTAAGTCCGGCAATCGGGCTTTCCATAATGTTTCGCGCCAATAGGCCTTTGTCGTTGGCCACCTGCCTTAATATGTTGCTATAATAAAAAGCAATAGAACCGGTAAAATGAATTTTATGCTGTTGATAATTCTTATATTTTACCACGTTTTTTTCAAAAAAACTTTCGAAGCCCTTATAGAGCAATTGATATATGTAAGGGTGTTTTACATGGTGAAAAGCAAATTTAGAGAAACTGGCCAGATACCGGTTGGGTGCTGGTTTTTTGTAAACATTTTCCAGTACTTCTGCCTGGGTAATGTTAAATCTTTTATCGAACGCGGCATGTAAATCCTGTGGCATATCCCGCTTCAGAAAGGCATTCAGCAATTGTTTACCAATATAAGTACCGCTGCCTTCGTCGCCTAAAATATAACCTAATGGCGGAATCTGATCGGTAATTTTCTCTCCATCGTACACACATGAATTGGAGCCGGTACCCAGAATGCAGGCAATACCAGGATTTTTACCACACAACCCACGGGCCGCCGCTACCAAATCATCGGTAACATGGATGGCAGCACTTGCAAATAATTTCCCCAACAGGCCGTGCATTTTTTCAGTAATTTTTCCTGCGGTACAGCCTGCCCCGTAAAAGTAAACTTCTGTTATGTTTTTGCCTGCTAGTTGAGGCAGTAGTTCTTCTTTTAACAGATCATTAATATCTTCTTCCTGCTGTATTTGTAAATTCAGGCCACTTGTTTTGGCCTGAGAAATATTCCCTTCCTGATCAAGGATACGCCAATCTGTTTTTGAGGAACCACTTTCCGCGATTAATTTCATAAAGGGATTGAAAAAGTTTTAATTTGCTTAGAAAAAAAATAAGCGCTTTAATACCACAAAAATAACCAGAATTATCAAGTTATCAGCTTTCCGGAAAAGGAAAATTCATAAATCAGGCCCTATGCAACTCTATGACGGAATTAACTTTTTGAAAAAACTTAATGGCAAAAGACTGACTAATGCTTTACAGATATTGAGCGGCTTTTACTGGTCAAAACTTCTGGGAAAACCTAAACTGTCAGGCTTACCCATTAGCATTGCCATTGAGCCAACTACCTCCTGCAACCTACGTTGCCCGGAATGCCCCAGTGGATTGCGCTCATTTACCCGACCCACCGGCATGCTTCAGCAACAGGTTTTCAGGAAAGTAATAGATGAACTGAGCGAAAAGCTGCTGTACCTTACCTTTTATTTTCAGGGCGAACCTTATTTGCATCCTGGTTTCTTAGATATGGTACGGTATGCCACTGAGAAAAAAATTTACACCGCTACTTCTACCAACGCGCATTATTTAAATGATGAGTTAGCCAGGAAAACGGTAGAATCCGGTTTGGACCGACTGGTTATTTCTATTGATGGCACCACGCAGGAAACATATCAGTCGTACCGAATTGGGGGAAACCTGGAGAAAGTAATAGCGGGTACCAAAAATGTAGTAAAGTGGAAAAAAAAGCTGAACAGCAAAAAACCTCATCTGATTTTTCAGTTCCTGGTAGTTAGGCCCAATCAGCATCAAATTGCTGATTTAAAAGGTTTGGCAAAAGATTTAGGGGTGGATGAAGTAAAACTGAAAACCGCGCAGATATATAATTATAAGCAGGGCTCCCCCCTGATGCCTACCCTATCGCAATATGCCCGCTACCACTTGCAGACAGAGGGCACATATACCATAAAAAATTCTCTGGAAAACCATTGCTGGAAAATGTGGCATTCCTGTGTAATTACCTGGGATGGCAAAGTGCTACCCTGCTGTTTTGATAAAGATGGAGCTTACACTCTGGGCAATTTACAGGAGCAACGTTTCGAGGAAATATGGAAAAGCGAGCCTTATCAGCAATTCCGGGTAAGTTTGCTCCAATCACGAAGTGAAATAGAGATTTGCAAAAACTGCACGGAAGGCACCAAGGTATGGGCTTAAGCGAGTGTTACTTTATCTGGCCTCAATATTATTCATTTTTAATTCGTAATACAATTCCCGAAAAGCCTGGCACCAAAGTTCCGCCTGTTTCTCACCCGATAAGGATTTATCGTTCATAAACGCGTAATATTTTTTATGAAGCAAAAAAACCATATTCTGAGCATTCCATAAATCGGGATTTAGTGGAATTATTTTGATAGCTTTCAGCAATGATGTTGCCATATTCATCAACAACAAATTTTTTGGCTCGCGGGTTAGCTTTTTAATCAGCGAAGTAATCCGTTCGGTTGCTTTAAAATTCAGTGTCACTTCGTCCAGTTCTACGGGCAAATTTCTTAAACTTTCAAGGATATCGTTAAGTTCTTTGGCATCTACCGATTCACTTTCCAATAAACGCACAAGCTTTTTGCTGGCAATAAAATCACTTGCGATTTTAATAGGTTTAGGAAGTGTAATATTAAGTTCGTTCATGGCCCGCATAATCGGATAATTGTTATCATAAATTTGCCCGAACAAACTTTCTACAAATTCCATGGAATGACCTAGTACCTGGTCTACAATCTTCTGCTGGTCGTCGCGGAAAAGGTGCCAGAACGAATAATTATGCATACCGAAATGTTTATCCATCAGGTAAATAACTTCAGCGATATCGCTACGCGTAAAAGCGCTCACCATTTCTTCTTTAAATTTCAAAAACAATTCCTTTTCAGACTGCTGACTAATCCCACCAAATATCTGATGATCGCCCAGATGTAAAACTGAATAAGAGATACTGTTTTCTTCCCAGGTAATCAGTGAGCGTAAAACAGCGCTGCCCATTACCAGTTTATATTTGCCAGCCTCGAATCGGTTGTGAAATTCTGATTTTGCCTGAAAACTGTAAATTTTGGTTTCTTTGGCGTAATTGGAAAAAAGAGAGGAAACCGCGTAATGGGCGCCCACCCGGGTTAAATCGACAAGAGATGGTTTTACAAATTTTTCGTAAGCTACGGCAGCGTTACCAATTTCCGGTTTATTACTGGGCGCTTTTTCCAACAGCTTCAACAGTTCAGTCTCGTATTCTTTTTTGTTGATATCAGTCGCTAATTGCAAAGCACGGGCGGCATATAAAATATCCTGTAAGGTTTCTATACCCGAAACTTCATCAAAAAACCATCCGCAACTGGTATACATCAGCATGCAGTGGTATTGCATTTCCAACAATTTCAGAAAGGTTACCTTTTGCGCATGCGACAGTTCGTTTTTGGTATGTCTGTTGATAAACTGATCTACATTGCGATGGGAGCGATCCAGGATTACCTCAATAAAAGCGTTTCTTACTGCCCATGGATCTTTTACAAAAGACTGCATTTCAGTTTCATACAATGGAATAAGTTCTGATTGTACCCAGTTGAAGGCACTTCTGAGTGGCGCACGCCATTTCTGGTGCCAATGCGGATACATCCCTGTATGTCCTCCTCCTTCGCTCATCCATCTTTCCAGGCGAGGTGTACTGCTCCAGGCTGTATTTTCTAAAATTTCAGCCTCATACACCACTGGTACTTTTTCCAGAAATTCTCCATAAATGGTTAAATCAGCCTGCCGGTGCGTTTCAATATCATTCAGGCAGAAAGAAAGTGCCATTTCACCAAAGCGATGGTGGTGACCATAAGTTTCTCCATCGGTAGCAATATGTGTTAATTGAGGGCGATCGTCGTTAGAAAAGCAGCCTAATAGTTTATTAGCGAAGGTTTTACCATCGTTTAGCAATCTTTCAAAGGCAATAGATTGGGAAACGGGCCCATCGTAGAAAAAGAGGTGTATTTTTTTTCCGGATGGTAGCTGACACAGATAAGCATTGCGCGGATCAACTTTTCCACCTGTAACCTCCTGCCACTGCGATTCTCCAATCCGACGGACTCTTTTCGCCTGATAGGGCGACAGAATAGTAAATTTAATATCATGCGCGGCCAGAATTTCCAGGGTAGGCAAATCGACTGCTGTTTCGGGAAGCCACATCCCTTCGGGCATTCTTTTAAACCGGCTCTCAAAATCTTTAATACCCCAGATTACCTGAGTTTCCTGATCTCTGGCATTGGCCAGCGGCATAATCATATGATTATAACATTGTGCCAGTGCCGATCCATGGCCTGAAAAGCGCTCTCTGCTTTTCTTATCGGCCTGCAAAATGGCCTGATAGGTTTCCGTAGCGTTTTTCTCTATCCACTCCAAAAGAGTTGGGCCGAAGTTAAAACTGATTCGTGAGTAATTATTGATAATATCTACAATACGCCCCTGTTTATCGAGTATGCGGGACGCACCATTGCGGGAATAGCATTCTGCTGTAATTCTTTCGTTCCAATCGTGAAAAGGATACGCGGATTTTTGTACTTCCACCGCGTTCAACCATGGATTTTCACGTGGTGGCTGATAAAAATGTCCGTGGATACAAACGAATTTATGCATATAAGTTTTGATTTCTTTTTACTATCACGTTAAACCTCATTATTTCCGATGGGCAATACTTGCGCCAGACTGAGTAGTATATTAAAGAATAAATATTTAAAATCAGGATTAAATGTTAGTTTTGGCTGGTATTCGTAAAGTAACAAAACAAAGGATAAAATCTTCAAAATATCTTGCAGATGCTCATATCCGGAAGTTAGAATGGTAGCAATAGCATTAATTTGGGATTGGTTTCAGATGAAGGGATGATAGCCGGCTCAGAATTTTTTCCATAAACTCATCCCCTGGGTCTACTTTGTCGGTAAGATAATCCGGATCTTTTTCTTTCCATAAAGGACTTCCAATGAACTTTTTGTACTGATGATGTCCGATTACATATGCTATATCATATTGAGTGCCCAGATATTTTATCAGCTTCACATTAGCCTCCAGTTGCGCATCGGTTAAAGGGAAATCAGTTCCGTTACCTACGTTTTCAATCCCTATGGCACAATGGTTTAAGCCAATCACATGCCGGGCAAAAACAGTATCTGGCAATAAACGATAAATAGTTCCGTCACGGTCTACCAGATATTGTACCGAAACATTCAAGGCACTCGCCGAAGCAATATTTTTTCTGGCCACCGGAAGGGTAGCCGGATAAAAAGCATCAAAAGAACCCGCTAAGGTCGGAATATCCGTCCAGTGTACCACCACCATTTTTGGTTCAATAACCGGATCTTCCATTTCCAGTCCATAATGTTCTTTTATATACTGAAGAGAAAGCTCTTTTCTTTCCTGATTGAACAAAATAGGTTTATCCTGGATTTGAACAGGAGGTTTCTGGCACGAACCAAACCCAAGTAGAAGAGAAAGCCAAAAGATAAGCAAAAGAGGATAATTACGATTTTTCATTCGTGGTTGAATTTATAAATATTTTAAAAATTCTTTATCAATTGGAGATAAAATATTAGAATAATTCAAATTTATTGGTTTTGCACAGGTTATTTACCCATAGCATGTAGTAACCCGAAGCTAAAAAAAGAGCATCTTAAATTTTTAGAAATATAAATTATTAACAGGAAACTGATGTAATATTTACCTACACTGGTGAAGTTTACAGATTAATAATTTGCCAGGAGAAAAGCTGAATTTTTGCTTAACGCGGTTCTAAAAATTTTAGATTTCACGAAATTGGTTTTATCATACTGTAGAAAACTCTGTTTCTGATGAACATAAGTTACATATTTACAGCATGCTATATTAATTTTGTAAAGGCTTAATGTAACGTACTAAGTCATGTTTGCCATTTTTAATCTCATACAAATGAATCAAGAATTTTGCCGATAGTCAGAAAATATAAATTTCTTACACACATGTTAAAGCTATTAGAAATAGCACCACTAGTGGCAGTGAATGCATTAAATTACTTTTTTTTATTTTAAGACCACAACCTAAATAAACCGGTTATGAAGAAAAAGACAACCTTTATTGTTTTTGCCCTATTTTTAGGATTTCTGGGCATTCATCGTTTTTATCTGGGTCAGCATAAAAAAGGCCTGCTGTATATATGCTTTTGCTGGACACTTATACCCGCTATCATCTCTTTCATAGATGCCATCCAGTTTGCCATTATGAAAGACGCGGTATTTTACTGTAAATACAATTTAAAAATTATTGAACGGTTCGGAGTTCGCAAGGGAAAAATTACTATTGATGAATTGCAAATGCAATTGGTAGATGAAAAAAATCTGGATGAAGAAAAACGTTTTGTCGAAGAAATTGAACGCCTGGATAGTAAAGAAAAAATCAGAGAATATTTAATGGAAGCAAAAAAAGCCGGGAAATACCTTCCCAGGTTTGCCTATACCAGGGCCATCGCCATGTTGGAAGATAAACCCTGGAATGTAAATACAAACGGTGTCAATTTTTCCAGCTAAGGCTGAAGTTTTTATCGTTTCTTTATGTAGATATCACCATTGTGGCTCTTAAACACCATTTCAGGACCACCACCATTGATTTTACCATAAATTTGTCGGTCGATATCAACCCGATACACACCATCTTCGCGGGAAGTATTCACTACCCGGCCATTACCGGAGTTTAGATTGATATCGAAATCGGTATAAATTTCACCATTTAAGGTACTTATTTTAGTGTCTACTTTAGCCGTTGCCGGCAGGGTAACCGCCACCTTTCCGTTGAGCGTAGTAAAAGACATGGGCGTATCCGGGGCAATTTTCTCAAAGCTTACCGTCAGATTGCCGTTTACCGTATTAGCCACTACCGAACCCGACACATCGCTAATAGAAATATCACCATTTACATTACTTACCTCCATTTCACCTTGTATACCCGATACCTCAAGGCTGCCACTGTTCACCGTACTGAGCTTTAAGGAAAAATTAAGCGGCACCATTACTTTTACAGTTATTTTTTTATTGGGTGAATCATGTTTGATAGTAACCTCGTTATCTTCTTCCCTGATACGTAAACCGAAACTGGTATCGGGTATCCGGCGCATTCCCGAAGGAGGATCTTTCCTTTTATCTTCCTGATCCGCATTTCCTTTATACTCCACAATCACTTCTTTCCCATTATAACCTGTTACTTCTATAGAACCTGTTACCAGGCCTATGCGGAGTAAGCCATTTTCACCGGGTCGGGTTAAGGGTACCACTATCTGGTCGTTGGTTTGGGCAATCCCTTGTAGTGGCAGCAATATTATCACAAAAAGTCCAACACAAAATCGCATAAAATTATCGTTTAATTGTAAGTAAAAGTTTTCCATATTAATTATTTTTTCTGATGTAGATATTTCCGTTCAAAGTATTAAAATCCAATGAGATTCCTCCATTACCAATCCGAATACCGGTTTTTTTATCAATCCTGAATTCTGTTCCTCTTCCTGAATCAGATTTATTTTTTTCTACCTTTCCTGCCTGTAAGGTGACCTCAGGAAAATCGGTATAAAATTCTCCATTCATGGTTTTCATTGATATATCGGCCGACAGGCTCTTGGGGAAGCTCACATCAATATCTCCATTAATGGTATTGAATTTTGAATCCCGCGTGGGAACCACTACGAAATCAACTTTTAATTCTCCGTTAATGGTACTTGCCTGGGCATTCCCTTTAATGCCATTCAGCGTAACGCTGCCATTAATGTTAGAAGCATTTATTTGCTCACCTTCCACATTTTCTATGTCAACATCTCCCTGGTTGATGGTGGATACGTTCAGCGAAATTTGGGCAGGAACTTTCACTACATAATTTACCTGATACCAATACGCTTCGTTATCGTTATGTATCTGGTATTCCAGGTTGTCTGTTTCTTTTTTTACTTTGATAAAAGGCGCGTCCAGATAAATGTAGATGCGGTTACTTTCTTCCTGAAATACCAGATTCAGTTCGTTCCACCCTTTATGCAAATTAGAAGTATTTTTGGCCTGTATAGTTTTTTCAGCTTCTATGATTATTTCCTGTCCATCATACCCTTCAATGCTCACCGATCCGTTTACATTTTTCAGTATTAACAGATTGTTTCCGGTTTGTGAGGAGAATTTCAACGTTTTGGAAATTTTCTCAGTTCGCTTTTCAGGGTCTTTGGCGGCCTGGCAGATGGATAAAAATCCAATCAGAGACAGCAATAAAAGGTATTTTCTCATTTTCATATTAAGGTTTGAATAGTTTGCTGTACTTGTTTTTTAACGGCTTCATTGAGGTCTTCCTTTTTCAGCAATTCCTCTAATTGGTTCACCGATTTCTTTTCCTGAAGTTTTTCCATGGCTTCTGCCAAAGCAAGCTGCACCAAAGGTGACTCCTGGTGGGCAATGGCATTCACCAGTCCTTCTCTTACAGCAGCGTTATCAGCATATTTTAAAAGCGCGTCTAAGGCAGCCAATCGTACATTTACATTTCCATCACTATTTAAGGTTTTTAACAAAGCATGCGTTACCAGGTCGGTTGCCTGATTAAATTCGTTGGTAAGGTTTACCGCTTTTAACCTCTCGGTTGCCGAAGGTTGTTCCAGCAAAGTGAGCATCATCAGTTCTCTGGTTTTCCGCACCTCCGTTGATAAGGCAGATAGTTGCTGCTGATAGCGATCTGCCGGGCTCATCCAAAATCCAATGGCTATGCCCATTAATAACAGAAAAGCAGCCAATGCCAGTTGCCTGACTGAAATTTCAGTTTGAATCAGTGTATGGATTCTTTCCCAGAAACTTAGCCCTTTGACAGGCTTTACAGCTTGCGCTTTTTCTTTCTCGAGCAGGGTATAAAACCCATGGCTTAACGCGGCACTGGGTTCGGGTATTGGCATGTTTCCCATCAGTTGATACATAGCGGCAAAGCTTTCTACTTCTTCAGGATTGATTAGCCTTTGGGCAACTTTAATATTCCACTCCTCTTTTTCCGCATTATTCAAGGAACCCGCCAGATACCCGGCAATCAGTTCCATCACTCTTTCATCTTCCATTTTCAATAATTTTCCAGTCGCATAAAAATTTTCCTCAGCTCATGTATAGCCCTGTATACCTTCACCTTTACATTGGCTTCCGTACAATCCAGGATATCAGCAATTTCTTTGTATTGCAGCCCCTGGTAACGGCTTAATATGAGTATTTCTCTTTTTTCCTCGCTTAGATAATCAAGCGCTTTTCGAAGAAGTTTTACATTTTCCTCTTTTGAAAAATCATATTCATTATCTCCTGGCATTCGTTCCACTTTATCCAGGTTATTTATCATACCCATTTTCCTGTTCTTTTTATAAAAATCAGCCCAAACATTGCGGGCAAGGTGATACATCCAGGTAGTAAACTTTCCATCACCCGTAAATGTATGCCGGTATTTTAACATTCGCAGAAATACATTTTGCACCAGATCTTCACTAGTGGATGCATTGGCGCACAAACGGTAAAAAAAACCGAATAGCACCCTGTTATACCGCTCGAAAAGTAGACCCAGCTTATCTAAATCGCCTGATTTCACTTTAAGCATCAGGGTGTTGTCAGTGGTTGAATTCAACGTGCCGGTTGATTAGCTTCTTAATTTTCAAGGGAAACTACACTTTTTGGTAAAGGTTACAAATTGAATATTTTTTTTAACAAAATAATTTTCAAGAAGATACTCGATGTGCCCAACCTTTGTAATGAAAGATTCAGATTAGAAACTGACTGATAGCGTAAAAGTGTATGAGGAGAGAATCATATATTCATGAAGATGCCCGCAATCTTTTATTTCTAAAATTAATATAATAATAATTGCTTTGCCGGTGCTTGAGCGGGTGGCTAATAAAAAAAGGTGACTATTAATTAATCACCTTTTCGCAAAATTCTTTAAATAAAGTTAGCACTCGTAAACTTCTTCGTCAACCCCGGCTTTGTTTCTGGAACGCAGGGTTACGGGAAATTCCCACAAATGCCTGATCTGCGATAATGTTTCCTCGGCTTCTTCTTCTTCTAACCGAATATTACTCTGCATGTAATGCACCAAATGCAATTTGCTACTTTTATGCAAGTCTACCCGGTCTACCTGAATATCAGGCACATACGTGGAACGATCGTATTGCCGGCTCAGAAATTCTCTGATTTTTCTATATCCACGTTCATTATGGATTGCATTGATTTCATATTCATCATCATCCTCATCGTCGTAAATCGCGAAAAGCTTCATATCACGAATTACTTTTGGCGACAGGTATTGTGCGATAAAGCTATCATCCCGGAAGTTTTTCATGGCATACAGGATTTCATCCAGCCAGTTTTTTCCAATCAGGTTAGGAAACCAGATTTTATCTTCCTCTGTTGGATTTTCGCAAATGCGCTTAATATCCATGAAAATATTAAACCCGAGTGTATATGGATTTAATCCGGAAAAATACCGGCTGTTGTAGGCAGGCTGAAATGTTACCGCAGTGTGACTTTTCAGAAACTCCAGCATAAAGCCATCGCTTAAAAAGCCATCGTCAAACATCTTATTGATAATGTAGTAATGCGTGAAAGTAGCAAACCCCTCATTCATCACTTTGGTCATGCCCTGGGGATAAAAATATTGGGCTATTTTTCTGACAATCCGTACTATTTCGCGTTTCCAGACTGGTAAAGTGGGCGCATTTTTCTCAATAAAGTACAGAATATTCTCTTCGGGCTCTAGTGGAAACTTTACCTTTTTCTTGCTATCAGATTTTCTGTTTTTTTCTTTTGTGGGTAAAGTTTTAAAAAGTTCGCTATAGTTTTCGGCCCTTACATTGGTTAACCTTTTTAACCGCTCTTTTTCTCTGGTAGGAGAAAGTCTGGGGGGCTTCTTGTATTTGTCTACACCATGATTCATCAGAGCATGGCAGGCATCCAGTACGTGCTCTACTTCATCCAGTCCGAATTCATCTTCACATCGTAAAATAAAGTCGCGCGCGAAAACCATATAATCGATAATTGAATCGGCAGAAGTCCAATCTTTGAACATGTAGTTGTTGGCGAAAAAAGCATTGTGGCCCTGGCAGGCGTGGGCAATTACCAACAGCATCATACAAGTGGAATTGTTTTCCATATTGTAGCTGATGCAGGGATTGGAATTAATTACCATTTCGTACGATAGCCCCATCCTTCCTTTGGTGTAACCGCTTTGGTTCACAATAAAATCTTTTCCAAATCGCCAGTGCGGATACGAGGTAGGCAAGCCAATTAAAGCATAAGCATCGAGCATTTGCTCGGAGGTAACTATTTCAATCTGGTTAGGATAAGTATCTAACTTTAAAAATTCTTTTCCATACCAGCTGGTAATCTGGTCGGCAACCTGAAGAGTTTCAAAATCCCAGTTTGGGTTGCTGAATAATTTTCTGTATTTATCTTTATTGAACTCCATTTCAAATTTCCAATAATTATAATTGAAGCACCTTACATTTATAGTGGCAAAATTCTAGTGGCTTGGGTCATGATCTAACTGCTTTTTGAACAGATCTTTGAATACAGGCCAAATCTGCGTAATATCATTAATAATCCGCATAGAGAAATTACTGTTCTCAGAAAGCTTTTTATAGGCATACCACAAAAACCCTTCTAATCCTCTGCTCTTAATTTCAATGTAAGCCATGTATTGAATAGCAGGCAAAATTTCCTGTTGCAAAATTTTACAGCATTCCTCCGCATCACTACTCGACCATACATCACCATCGGAAGCCTGGCAGCAGTAAATATTCCAATGAGAGGGATCGTACCGTTCTCTGATAATTTTTTGCATAAGCTTTAGCGAGGTAGAAACAATGGTACCTCCACTTTCTCGTGAATTAAAAAATTCTTCTTCATTTACTTCCTTAGCTATCGTATGGTGCCGAATAAATACCAGATCAACATTTTGGTACTGCTTTGTTAAAAATATATAGAGCAAGGTAAAAAACCTTTTCGCCACATCTTTTTCATGATAACCCATAGAAGCCGAAACGTCCATAATACAGAACATAACTGCTGAAGTAGAGGGCACCGGAACATTCTCAAAGTGGTTGTACCGCAAATCAAGCTGTTCAAAAAACGGAATGGTTTTAATTAACTTTTCAGTTCTTTCAATTTGGCGAGAAATTTCTTCTTTTTTTTCCGTATCGGTTGTTTCAGCTAATTCTGCTTTCAACTTTTCCAGCTTCTTTTGATAAGCTCCTTTCAGGGCAATTCTACGGGCTAACGATTGCTGAAAAGAGTTCACCACATTCAACCGGGAAGGATTGCCTTCTTTAGAAAACCCAGCCCTTTTCTGCTTAAAATTAACGGTACTTTCCAAATACTTTTTAACCATATTTGGCAGGGCCAGGTCATCAAAAAAGTATTTCAGAAACTCATCGCGGGATAAAATTACGGCAAAGTCATCTTCTGTAATTTCAGGGCTGTTAGAACCTTGTCCACGGCCCGCTCCTCCTCCTTCACCTTCAGGTTTGGGAACCCGATCGCCCTCGCTAAAGCGATCGTTACCAGGGCGAATAGCGTATTTTCTGCCTGTTTTCGGGTCATTCCTAAAACTTGGCTCTTTAATCCCACGAATCGGCACCCTTACCTTACCACCAGAACTGTTTTCTTTGATTGACTCTTTGCTAATGATATCCGGCAGGGCTTTCTTGATCTGATCCTCTACCCTTTTCAGAAACTTCTGACGATTACTAATGGATTTACCCTTGGAATTTTTTCGCCTGTCTACAATGTTACTCATATCCTGGTTATCAAACAGTTCAACTACTACTACTAAAAATCAACTCACTGGCGGATATTGCTTATTCCTATCCTTATTTTCCTAAGACATTGTTTTACGAACCCGCATAAACCAATCAACCAAAATTCGGATTTGCTTGTAGGTATAACCCCGATCCTGCATTCTACGGGTAAAGTCTTTGTGCTTTTTATCGTCTTCATCGCTGGACTTCGCATTGAATGAAATTACAGGTAACAAATCTTCGGTATTGGTAAATATTTTCTTTTCTATTACATTTTTAATTTTCTCATAAGAGTCCCACTTAGGGTTTTTACCTCCATGATTGGCCTTATATCGTAATGTAAAATTGGTTACCTCAGCCCTGAAATCTTTTGGATTGGCGATACCAGCGGGTTTTTCAATTTTTTCAAGTTCCTCATTCAAAACACCTCTGTCCAGAATTTCACCCGAATCCGGATCACGATAATCGTTATTTTGCAGCCAATAATCGGCATATATTACATATTTCTCAAAAATATTCTGGCCATAGGTACCATAAGAATCAATATAGGCTTTTTGAATTTCGTCTGCGATAAATTCCGCGTACTTGCTGGCAAGAATAGATTTACTAATGTTCAGATATTTTTCCTCTGTTTCCGGATCCAGCATTAATTTAATCACTTCCTGTTCCAATACATACAACAGGTGAACCGGATTGGCCGCCAATTCTTCATTATCGAAATTGAATACCTTAGAAAGTACTTTAAAAGCAAAGCGGGTTGAAATTCCCGTCATACCTTCGTTAATGCCGGCGTCATCTCTGTATTCCTGAATAGACTTCGCGTTTGGATCAGTTTCTTTCAGCGTTTCGCCATTATACACCCTCATCTTTGAAAAAAGACTTGAGTTTTCTGGTGTTTTCAAGCGCGTCATTACTGAAAACTGAGCCAGTAAATCCAGCGTCATCGGCGCGCAGGGAGCCTCACGCAAAGAGCTTTCTCTGATCAGTTTTTTATAAATATTTACTTCCTCATTTACCCGCAGGCAGTAAGGAACCTGTACTTTATAGATACGATCCAGAAAAGCCTCATTCTTTTTGTCGTTAGCAAATTTTGCCCATTCCGACTCGTTAGAGTGCGCCAGAATAATTCCATCAAAAGGAATTGCGCCAATAGGTTCAGTACCTTTATAGTTATTTTCCTGGGTGGCAGTTAATAACGGGTTTAGCACCTTGATAGGCGCTTTGAACATTTCAACAAACTCAAGCACACCCTGATTGGCCAAGCACAAACCTCCTGTATACGAATAGGCATCCGGGTCGCTTTGCTGAAAATCGGCCAGCTTCCTAATATCCACTTTGCCTACCAATGTTGAAATATCCTGATTATTTTCGTCGCCAGGTTCTGTTTTGGAAATAGCTACCTGATCCTGAATGGATGGAAATAATTTCACTACTTTAAACTTATTCACATCGCCATCGTATTCTCTCAACCGCTTAGATGCCCAGGGGCTCATGCAAATGGGCACATAGCGCGATGGAATTCCATATTCATCTTCCAATTCATCTTTGTAGTCGGCAAATAAGCCTAACGGGTTTTCAAAAACCGGGCTGACCTGATCATCTGCTTTCAGCACATAAATGGGATTCACCTGCATCAGGTGCTTCAACTTTTCCGCGAGTGAACTTTTACCACCACCTACCGGACCCATCAGATATAAAATCTGTTTCTTTTCTTCCAATCCCTGGGCTGAATACCTAAAATATGACACTATTTGTTCTATCGTATTTTCCATACCATAGAATTCCTTAAAAGCAGGATAAATTTTTATCACCTTATTTGAAAAAATTCTGCTCAAGCTAGGATCATGCTTGGTATCAATATATTCTGGTTCGCCTATGGCTTCCAAAATCCTTTCTGAAGGCTTGGCATAGGCCATCGGATTTTTCTTACATTCTTCTAAATACTCCGCGACTGTCATTTCACTGGCAGAAAAGCTGTAATTAGATTTAATTTTTTCTAGAACACTCATACTATGACAATTTAAGCTCTTTTAATTATTAGTATTTTAAATTATTTCTCTGTAGAAACAAACCTTTCCTAATTGTAATAATGTTGTTTTGCTGATAATAGTTCACCTAATAGTTCAATCATTTCTATTATTATTTAAACGGTGAATTAATTATTATCATATATAGAATCTATTACTGTTATAAAACGAAGCTGATTTTATAATAAGTTCAAAAAATGAAAAGCAAATATTATTTATATAACTTACAATATTTTTACCAAAAATTTAAAATCCTTACAAAAATTTATATAATCCGAGTAACTCTTTTTATATTTTACTGATTTATGTAAGTAATTCTGCTTAAAAAATAAAAATTAATACAACCCTATTTTTAGGGTCATCTTTCTTTAAACAACCTCTAACTGAATTAAAATCAATGGATCAGAAAAACACTTTTTTAGGGTTAAAATGCCTCTTTTCGAACCAAGTTATCGCGATTTTTAATTTATTCTGGATAAATGGCCGCACGCGCCTTCCAAAACTTTATAGAGAATAAACTTGGGTATAAGGATAGAAATAAAAGTTTTTGAAACTTCTATTTAAAAAGCAAACAAAAAAGTACAAGCAGACAAATAGAAAGCCAGATTAGCGAAAAATCTTGCTATATATCTTTAATTATAAAAGTATTCACTGCTGATAATTGAATTTGTATGGTAACCAAAATAACTAATAGCTTAAAACTGACCGCGCTTCATATTCAGATAATTTTTCTTTTCCATTTAAAAAATTTAGCTGAATTAAAAATATTAGTTGTACAACAGTTCCGCCCAATTTTTCTATTAATTCGCAGGCTGCTTTAGCGGTTCCACCAGTAGCCAATACATCATCATGCACCAGCACCAGGTCACCTTGGCTAATAGCATCCTTATGGATTTCCAGATCATTACTTCCATATTCAAGCGAATAGCTGGTTTTGATAGTAGCAGCAGGCAGTTTTCCAGGCTTACGGATGGGTACCATTCCCACATTCAGCATTTTGGCAAGGATGCTACCAAAAATAAACCCCCTGGCTTCGATGGCCGCGACTTTATTAATTTTTTTCCCCAGAGTAAGCGCGAAAAGATTTTCCGAGGCCTGGTTTAATGCCTGGGGATTTGCCAGCAGCGGAGTAATATCTTTAAAAATAATTCCTGGTTGCGGGAAATCAGCAATATCGCGTATATAGGATTTTAGATCTGAAGGCATAGGTACTAATTTAAATCGCGTTAATACGTAAATTCGTGCTTGGGTAATGTTGAAGTAAAACCTTAACAATTTACAAAAATGAAATTATTTAGCTTTGGCCGAATATAACTTTATAATTTGGTCATCCAAAAAAATATGAATGCATGCATACAGATAAAACAGCTAAGAATAAAACTATTTACGACAATGCTAAAAACCATTTTTTAGGTAACTTTCCGGATTCTCTTCCTATTGAACAAGCTTATGTACACATTGGCATTTTCCTAGGTTGGATTATAGATAATGAACTGTATTCCGAATATTTTGAAGAAGAAGCCTTTACAGAAATTTACAGGTTCAGAAGAAGAGAAATCAGTTGTACCATATTAAGTGAAATATGGGATGGGTATTTGGGATATGAGCTTTTTAGCCATAATGGCAATTTATTTACTTATTACTACTATGGTAGTGGTATTTATAACAAAGATTATCTTTCGGCCCTCGCCAATGATCTTCCCTCCATTTACCACGTACAAGATACCTGGGATAATTACGAAAAAGTATGCCTCAAGATATCTGAGCGACATGAAGAATGGAAAAAATTAATTGGTAAATAAATATTTTCTTTGCTGACTCATCTCACGCTGTTACTTTCTTCCTTAAATTATTTTTAAACAGGCAGGTTTCTCTTACAAAATTTTTAATTATCCGTCTATTTTATAATTTTCAAGCTATTCCCATTTTTATTTTACTCCTGTTCATTTTTAAATCAGATTTAACTTGGAACAAATAAATGAAATCTTGGCCCAATTCAGCAGCCTTGCCTGGGGAACACCCCTTTTGGTACTTTTGTTGGGTGGTGGCGCTTTTTTCATGGTATACTCCAAATTTTTGCCCTTTCGTCACCTGGGCCATGCTATGAATGTTTTAAGAGGAAAATACGATGATCCGAACGATCCGGGAGAAATCAGTCATTTTGAAGCGCTATCCAGTGCCTTGGCTGCCACAGTAGGTATGGGGAACATTGGTGGCGTGGCCGTTGCTATTACCATGGGAGGCCCTGGTGCCTTATTCTGGATGTGGGTGAGTGCTTTTTTTGGCATGGCTACCAAATTTTTTACCTGTACCCTGGCAGTAATGTACCGGGGAAAAGATAGTGCAGGTAAGTTACAAGGTGGTCCCATGTATGTAATTCAGGAAGGATTGGGTAAGAAATGGAAACCCCTGGCCATATTTTTCTGTGTAGCCGGACTCTTTGGTCCGTTGCCCGTTTTTCAGGCTAATCAGCTAACGCAGATATTTGCCGATGTAGTATTAATTCCAAATGGAGTTATTCAGGAACAGACTTTTTCTTCCAATCTGGTTTCAGGCCTGATTATCACCGCGATTGTTTCGCTGGTAATTTTTGGTGGCATTCAGAGAATTGGCAGGGTAGCCAGCATGATGGTGCCAGGCATGGTAGTTATATATGTGATTTCTGTGCTGTATATTATTGCCGTTGATTACACAGCCATTCCCGAGTGTATTTCATTAATTTTTAACGATGCCTTTACAGGTGATGCTGTTTTAGGCGGCGCGGTAGGTGCTATTATTGTAATTGGCGCCAAGCGGGCTGCCTTTTCCAACGAGGCTGGCATTGGTACAGCCCCGATGGCACATGGAGCTGCCAAAACTGATGAACCTGTACGAGAAGGATTGGTAGCCATGCTGGGGCCTGCTATAGATACCATCATCGTTTGTAGTATGACCGCTTTTGCCATTCTTATTACGGGTGTTTGGAAAACTTCTGATGCCGATGGAGTAACTTTAACAGTAAATGCCTTTAATTCGGCTATTCCTTATAATTTGGGAGGTTATGTATTAGTAATTAGTGTGCTTACGTTTTCTTTGTCTTCTTTATTCACCCTTTCTTATTATGGAACCAAGTGTTTCTCTTACCTGGTAGGGGCGCAAAATCAGCATTACTTTAACTACTTTTATGTGTTTTCAATTATCCTCGGATCGGTAGCTTCCATTACAGCGGTAATCAACCTGGTTGATGGCATGTATGCGATGATGGCCATTCCTAATATGATTGCGGCACTTGCATTGGCGCCAAAAGTGAAACAGGCGGCCAGAAGATATTTTACACAAATTGACATGGAAAAAAAGTTTAAAAAAGTGACCTAAGGCCAAAGTTGTTAACTTATTTACCAGGTTCGTTCCAATAAATAATGAGATTATTAGTGGCGCGACCTGCTGCCACGATATCCAGCCTGCCATCGCCATTCAGGTCTGCGACTTTCAGGTCTTCGCAGGCCATATTGTTATCATCAATCAGGTACTGTTCCCAATTTTCAGCTGATCCGTTTACGGGTACAAAAAGATAAATTCCTACTTTATCTTCGCTGTTCGGGTTCCGCCAGCCTGCCAGAATCTGGTCGTAACCCAGCCCAAGCAGATCGGCACAGGCAAGGGCATGGCCCTGATTGAAATCTTCATAAAGCACCTGCTTTTTATTTTCTCCTTCAGATGGATAAACCACCAACTTGTTTCCGTGCATGGGTTCTATGGCAGCTATAAAGGTCTGATCATTTGTAAGGTTTCCCAATCGGATTTCACCGATTCCCTGCTCTTTTCCCACTTGTTCTTCCCTTTTAATTTCCTGCGTAAGCCATTCACCATTGGCATGTGTTATAAGGGACAACCCTTCTGCGCCGCCTACATATAATTTGGTTTTACCTTCTCCCTCATCTGCGGTAAAGTTATGAGTAAGGTGCATGGTTTGGTCTAAAGTAGTGGTTTTCCAGGAATCTTTCGGATCAGCGGGCATCTGGTAAGCCATTACTTTAACGCCATCGCCCTGTCCGTCTTTATTACCCTGCCCGTGCAAAGGCAATACTACCAGTTCGTAATCTTCGATTGAGTTTTTAACCCATTGCATCCGATGGATAGTAACCTCATGGGGCAATTCAATGGCATCCCATTTTTGAGTAGGATCTTCAGGCCGCACCAAATAATGCACAGAGCCCGACTGCCGGAGATCATTGGTTTCTCCCGGATTCCATTGTGCCCCTACGGCTACTTCAACCTGACCGTCGCCATTGATATCTTCAGCGGCAATACAAACATTATCGTGTTCCGTCAGGTTTTCTACCATTACGAATCGTTGCCAGTCCGGATTCCGGTACCAAACAAATACATTTTTATCGGCTAATAATATATCATCTTGTCCGTCACCATCTACATCACCAATAGCCAGGCCATAACCTATTTCAACGCCATCATCGAGGGTTTGTGCTTCGAAGGATGGAGAGAAATTTTGCCCTAATACCTGCGGGCAAATAACGAACTGGACCATACCAATGGCGATGATTAGTTTTTTCACGGCATAAAAAGGTTATGTTAAACTCTTTCTAACTTAATAGGATAGGTTTTATTGGCATTCCACTGACATACGTATATGTTCTTATCATCATCGATACAAACATCGTGACAATGATTAAAAACCGGGGTATTCTGAATCATCAATTGCAATTCACCATTTTTATATTGTGGCTCAGTACCTCCAGGATTAGATATTACCTTATCGTTTTTGTCCATAATGGTTACAAAACCTGAATTTGGCGTTTGATTCAGATATTTTAATCTGGACCAGCAAACGCCCGCGTAAATATTATCCTCATCCTGCACGGCACGGCATACAAATGCCCCAGGAAGAAAGATGGTAGACAGGTATTTACCATCCAAGGTGAACCTTTTGAATGAATTATGTGCCCGTGAGGTACATAACAAGGTAGGATTATTTTTATCCCGGGCATCAATACAAACACCATGTGCGGTTTGAAATTGACCGTCTTCATCACCCATACCACCAAAATGACGGATATACTTTCCTTTTGAATCGAATTGAATGATATATTGGGAACCATATCCATCTGCCACATAAATATCGCCGTTGGGTGCTACGGCTGTTTCTGTGGGTTTAAAAGGGTTTTCTTCTTTATAGATGCCCAGTTCTTTTGGATGCGGCAACGTCATTATGGTTTTTCCATTGACGGTGGTTTTTACTACTTTCCCTATATTGGGATCGCACAGGTACAGCATATCTTCGCCTCCTTCGTCTACCAGGGTTAATCCATGTCCGCCCGGGAACGCAGACCCCCAGCTATCCAGCAACTTCCCTGATTTATCATAAATAATGATGTTGTTTTTTATTTCGTCAGTTATCATGATTAACCTGCCCTTTGAGTCCATCATCATTTCATGACAATTGTTTACCGGTGTTTTATCTGGGTTCAGATTTCCCCATTCTTTATGAACCCTGTATTTAAAGCCATTGTGGCCTAAAACTTCTTCTTTTAACGCAGGCTTGCTTTTCAAAATATTAAAGCTGAAGGAAGGTGCCAGTAAAGCGCCTCCACTCAGAGCCACTGATTCTTTAATAAAATTCCGACGGGTATTTTTTTTAGTTTTCATTGGTAGGTAATAGGTATAATTAAGTAGTTGTTTACGCGACTATATCATGTACCACTTTTCCATGAACATCCGTTAGCCGGAAATCTCTTCCCTGGAAATGATAGGTGAGTTTCTCGTGGTTCATGCCCATCAGATGTAAAATAGTGGCTTGCAAATCATGAATATGCACACGGTCTTTTACTCCGTAGTAGCCCATTTCATCCGTTTCGCCATAGCTCATGCCACCTTTTATACCACCACCGGCCATCCACATGCTGAAGGCTTCAGTGTGATGGTCTCTACCGCTATAAGGCATTTTTAAACCACCACGATTTTCCTGCATAGGCGTTCTTCCAAACTCACCGCCCCATACAATCAGCGTTTCGTCCAGCAGCCCTCTTTGTTTCAGGTCTTTAATCAGGGCGGCCATAGGTTTATCCACCCTGGCGCAAATATCTTTAAAACCGGCATTCAGCGCATTGGTGGGGTCGTTGCCATGAGAATCCCATCCCCAGTCGAATAGCTGTACAAAGCGCACGTCATTTTCTATTAAACGGCGGGCCAGCAAACAATTATTGGCAAAAGAAGCCTTTCCGGGTTCAGTGCCATACATTTCGTGAATGTAGGCGGGTTCCGCGGAAATGTCCATCACTTCCGGCACAGAAACCTGCATTTTAAAGGCCATTTCGTATTGCGAAATTCTGGACAGAATTTCCGGATCTTTTACTTCATTATATTGTTCCTGATTAATTTTATTGATGGCCTCAATGGTTTTTTTTCTGATATCCCGGTTATATCCTTTCGGATCGGAAACATATAAAACCGGGTCGCCGGTAGAACGGCATTGCACACCCTGATATACGGTGGGTAAGAAACCGCTTCCCCAAACACTTTTACCGGCATCGGGAGTTTTTCCGCCTGAAACCAATACAATATAGCCGGGCAAATTATCATTTTCAGTACCCAATCCGTATACCACCCACGATCCCATGCTGGGGCGCCCTAACCGGGAAAACCCGGTGTGCAACAATAGCTGCGCAGGCGCGTGGTTAAACTCATCGGTGTGCATGGCTTTCAGTATTACCGCGTCGTCTACCATTTCGGCAAAACGTGGTAAATGTTCAGAAACTAAAGTACCCGATTGGCCATACTGCTTAAATTTTGCCTGTGGCCCCAGCATTTTGGGAACCCCCTGTATAAACGCAAATCTTTTTCCTTCCAGAAACGAAGCCGGGCAGTCCAGCCCATCCAGTTTCTGTAATTCTGGTTTATAATCAAAAAGTTCCAGCTGAGAGGGCGCTCCGGCCATATGCAGATAAATAATCCGTTTTGCTTTGGGCGCGTAATGGGAAAGGCCAGCAGCCATGGGATTGGTAAGTTCAGGCAGTTTTGCTATTTCTTCCTTACCGAAAGTATTACAACCCACTAAAGAACCCAGGGCAGCGGCACCTAAACCCGTAGCGCAGTTTCTCAAAAAATGTCGCCTGGTTACGTTTCTAAGATGACTTTCCTGTAGTTCTCTAATTAACTTATCCATGATTAACTATTGTTTTTATTCTTTGGTAATAAATTCATCCAGGTTCAGCAGTGTATTAGCCGCCACGGTAAGGGCAGCCAACTGATAGCAATCGTCCTGATCGCAGGGTATTTTTTCTTTTTGCCGCACCTTTTGTTCTTCCCTATCTATTTTTTGTTCCATCCCGCCATTTTCGTCTTCCTTTTCATCTGTATTCTCAAAAAATGAAGCCGGGTCTGATAGAACTTCCTGGATAGCTTCCGGATTATCACGATAATATTGCTTCACTTCATTATACAAAATTTTAAGCTCTTCCAGTTTATTATCAGATATTTCACGAAAAAGAACTCGTTTGTACCCTGCTTTTAACTGTTCGTCTAAATTGTCGCTGGTGGTTAGCATATTAGAAGCCAGTTGCTGAGCGGCTTCAAAGTATACTGGATCGTTCAGGGTAACCAACGCCTGCAAAGGCGTGTTGGTGCTCACCCTTCTGGTAGTACAAAACTCCCGACTGGGCGCATCGAAACTTACCATAGAAGGATATGGACTGGTTCTTCTCCAATAGGTATATACGGCTCGCCGGTACTGGTCTTCGCCCTGGCTGGTGTTCCACGATTCGCCACTGTACACCACCTGCCATACACCATTTGGCTGCAATGGCATTACGCTTTCTCCATACATTTTATCACTTAATAACCCACTGACTGCCAACACCTGATCGCGAATTTGTTCCGCATTAAGCCGGAACCTGGGGCCACGTGCCAGCAAGCGGTTGGCCGGATCGGTTTCAAGCAAAGCCAGCGATACTTCCGACGACTGCCGGTAGGTAGCCGACATCACCATTTGTTTTAGCAAAGCTTTCATGCTCCAATCGTTTTCGTGCATAAACTGCCAGGCCAGCCAGTCCAGTAATTCCGGATGGGAAGGGGTTTCTCCCTGTGAACCAAAATCTTCCAAGGTTTCTACTAAGCCTTTTCCAAATAGTTGTTCCCAGAAACGATTTACGGTAACCCGGGCAGTCAAAGGGTTTTCCTCACTTACAATCCAATGGGCAAGGCCCAGTCTGTTTTTAGGAGCATCAGCAGGTAATCCGCCTAAAGTGGCAGGCACATCCGGTTCTACCTGTTTGTCGCGCACTAACCAGTTTCCTCTAGAGAAAACGTAAGTGTTTCTATGAAAATCAGGTTTATTTTCAAACATTATTGGAGTGGGGTTTCCTTCCGTATTGAGTAAATCCAGATAAGTTTGTTGAATTTTTTCAAAACCTGCTTCTCCGCTTCCTGCCAGAGGCTCTGTAAACACCATCCAGTTAATAGAACAAACCCCTTTGGTGGGTTCGGCATGCTTATTTTTAAACACAAAGTAAAGATTGTGTTCGCCCTCTTCCTTTTTCAGATCATAAGCAAGTACTCCTTTGGTGTTATCAGAAAGAGGAATTTTAGCAATTAGTTCCCCTTCGGTACTTTCCTTTCTGATTTCTATGGTTCCATTGGGTAAAGCCCAGCCAAAACTAATCAGCAAACGGGTTTTACCAGTCAGGTTAAAGTCTTTCAGGCGGCAAAACCCACCTGGATACACCACCAGAAATTTGGTATCGGCGTGGGTGCCATTGGTAAGCGAGTCGAAATTATGGGGATGCACCTTGGGTTCGGTTATGTGAATGAACCGGGCAATCTCCTCGGCTTTTTCTTTATTTTCCTTTGCGGATCCGTGGTGGGTAATCCAGTTTTTTATGTCATCAACTTTCTCCTCATCTTCGGAACTGAACTCTTTATAATTAGGCGATTCGGTAAAAGTATCTTCATCGCGGGTATTATTAAAAAAGGCGAAAAACTTATAATACTCATCATGGGTAAAAGGGTCGTACGGATGGCTATGGCACTGTATACAGGAAAATGTAGTTCCCTGCCATACTTCCCAGGTGGTATTCACCCGATCGATTACTTCAGCTACCCGAAACTCTTCATTATCTGTTCCACCTTCATCGTTATTCATGGTATTCCGGTGAAAGGCAGTGGCTACATACAGCTCTGGAGATGGATTTGGCAACAAATCGCCTGCAAGTTGTTCGATCGTAAACTGATCGAATGGCATATCATGGTTGAAAGCGTTGATCAGCCAATCACGATATTTCCAGATATTCCGGTAAGAATCTTTCTCATAACCCCGTGTATCCGCGTATCGGGCCAGGTCCATCCACATAGAAGCCCAACGCTCGCCGTAATGCGGAGAAGCCAGCAGTTTATCTACCACTTTTTCATAGGCTTCCGGAGAATTATCGCTTTCAAAAGCTTTCACATCTTCTGGTGAAGGCGGTAATCCTATAAGGTCAAAAGATACCCTTCGAATGAGTGTGGCACGGTCTGCCTCGGCAGATGGTTGCAGACTTTCTTCATTCAGTTTTTCAAGTATAAACTTGTCGATGTCGTTTTTTATCCAGGAAGTTTCCTGATCGGCACTGGTACTGGCCGCTAAGGTTTCCACATCAGGTGGAGATAGTTTTTCAGGCTTTTTATACGCCCAATGCTCACCCCACTTTGCTCCCTGATCGATCCAGTCTTTCAGTAACTGAATTTCTTCTTTTGAAAGCGGCTCACCTTCAGAAGGCATCCGTTCTTCCGGATCGTTGCTGGTGATGCGGTGTATCAGTTCGCTGTGGTCAGCATCGCCGGGAATAATGGCAGGTTTACCCGATTCAGTGGTATCCATGGCTTCATGCCGGAAAAGCACAGAGAATTTACCGTTTTTCTTTACCCCGCCATGGCAGGTAATACAGTGTTTGTTGAGCAAAGGTTTAATTTCAGTACTGAAATCAACCTCTTCTTGTTTCCAGCTGAAAAAAAAGAGAAAATATGCCCCCAGTGAGATGAGTAGTATGCCTGATAGAAGAATTTTTCTTCTTAATTTCATGGTAATTCAATTCTTAAAATATTATTCAACAAGGAATTATTTCCTAAAAATACATGATAAAGACTTATTTTCAGTAATGTTTAAGCAATTATATCCTTGACCACATGACCTGATACATCGGTTAACCGATAACGCCTTCCCTGATGTTTAAAGGTAAATTTTTCATGATCAATACCCAGCAGGTACAACATAGTAGCCTGGAAGTCGTGCACATGCACCGGATCTTTTACAATATTATAGCTAAACTCATCGGTTTCACCATAGGTAATACCCGACTTAATGCCGCCGCCGGCCATCCAGATGGTGAAGCAACGGGGATGGTGGTCGCGACCGTAATTATCTTCGGTAAGTGTGCCCTGGCTATAGTTGGTGCGGCCAAACTCACCACCCCATACCACCAGTGTATCTTCCAGTAATCCGCGCCGTTTCAAATCTTTGATTAATGCTGCTGAAGCCTGATCGGTATCGCGGCTTTGCAGAGAAATATCACGGGGCAAATCGCTATGCTGGTCCCAGCCCAAATGATAGAGCTGAATAAATTTAACATCACGCTCGGCCAGCCTGCGGGCCAACAGACAGTTGGCGGCATAGGTTCCTGGTTTTCTTGAATCGGGTCCGTACAGGTCAAAAACCTCATCTGGTTCTTCCGATAAATCCATCGCGTCGGGCACTGAGGTTTGCATCCGGTAAGCCATTTCGTATTGAGAAATCCGGGATTGTATTTCCGGATCACCAAAATCATCCATCCGAATCTGATTAAGATGTGCCAGGTGATCCAGCACTTTGCGCCGGGATGTACTGGTAATGCCATCCGGATTATTTAAATACAAAACCGGGTCTTTTCCCGACCGAAACTGCACGCCCTGGTGGAGGGAAGGTAAAAATCCATTTCCCCAGAGTCTGGAATAAATAGGTTGAGGCCGCTGTGCTCCTCTCGAGAGCAGTACGATAAAGTTGGGCAGGTTTTTATTATCACTGCCTAATCCATAGCTCAGCCAGGACCCCATACTGGGTCGGCCAGGTTGTTGCGATCCGGTCTGGAAAAAAGTAATAGCCGGGTCGTGGTTGATGGCTTCGGTATGCATGGATTTAACAAAACATAATTCATCGGCTATTTCGGCCACATGTGGCATTAAGTCGCTCACCCACGCGCCACTTTGCCCCCTTTGTTTAAAATCAAAAATGGAGGAAGCCAACGGAAAAGAACTCTGCCCGGCCGTCATACCCGTAAGCCGTTGTCCGTTTCGCACCGATTCGGGTAAATCCTGCCCCTGCATTTTTTTGAGCATGGGCTTATAATCAAACAAATCCATTTGCGAAGGTCCCCCACTCTGGAATAAATAAATCACCCGCTTGGCTTTGGGTAAAAAGTGGGTGGAATTCAGGATACCATTTAATGGATCATTTTCTGGTAATGAGGCTGAATTTGCCGTACATCCCAATAAGGACCCTAACGCGGCACTTCCCACACCTAAACTCAGTTTAGACAGGAAGTGGCGGCGATTCATCTGGCAATAATGTTCGTTTAATATATCCATATCTTTTTTTAATTTTTTATCCTCTGAATTTGGCTTCGTCCAGATTCAGCAGGGTGTTCGCTACTACCGCAAGCGCAGCCAACTGTTCTTTATTTAACTTTGTATCATAATCGCTATCGCCAATTTGCATCAGTTCATTGGCAGGCGTGTCTTCGTAAGAGAAACGACTGAGCTCTTCCTGGTACAAGGTAAGCAGAATTTCCATTTCTTCAGGTTTTGGCATCCGAGAGGTTACTGCCCTAAAACCAAAAATAACCTGATTTTCTGGTGTATCTCCCCCTTCTCTGATCATTCTTTCAGCCAGTTTTCTGGAAGCTTCCATATATTGCGGATCGTTCAACAGTACCAACGATTGCAGCGGTGTACTGGTACTTTGTCGTTTTACAGCGCAAAGCGTTCTTTCTGGTGCATCAAACATCAGCATGGTGGGCGGCGGAATGGTACGTTTCCAATAGGTATACAAACTTCGCCGGTATAATCCATTGCCTTCGCTGGGCCGGTATTTATTCTCACCAATCTGGTTAGCCAGTGCTTTCCATATGTCAGAAGGTTGATAAGGTTTTACCCATTTGCCTCCTACTTTTTCTTTTAGTAGCCCACTCACTGCCAGCGCGTTATCCCGGAACATTTCCGCGGATAACCGCGCATTCGGTCCCCGGGCCAGCCACACATTTTCAGGATCCATTTTCTGGAGTTTTTTATTAATTCTGGAAGATTGCTGGTAAGTAGCCGACATCACCATCATTTTCTGAATGGCTTTTACATCCCAGCCCGATTCTCTGAACCGCACGGCCAGCCAGTCCAGCAGTTCAGGATGCGATGGTAAAGCTCCCTGATTCCCAAAATCTTCGGGAGTACGTACCAATCCTTTCCCAAATATTAGTTGCCAGAACCGGTTTACCGCTACCCGGGCTGTTAAAGGATTCTTTTCACTTACCAGCCATTTGGCCAGGCCTAATCTGTTTTTAGGCAGATTGTCAGGGAAAGGCAAAACTGCTTCCGGAGTACCTGCCACTACTTTTTCTCCGGGCGCAGCATACGATCCACGCAACATAATGTGTGTTTCTTTTGGTGTATCCAACTCCTGCATTACCATTACATTGGGAATATAAAAATCTGTTCTACGCAAAGTATCCAGGGTGTGAATATCCTCGGCATAGGTTTTATCGTATCGCATTAAAAAATGCTGATACAATGGACTGTTCCTGGTTATGGCTGCCACTGGAAGATTCGCATAGTTTTCATGAGGATCTTTTTCTGCCAACACCTGTACTTCCAGCGGTGTTAAGGTTCGGTCATACACCCGAACCTCGTCTACGCTACCTCCTTCAAACCCATAGGTATCGGTCGTTTGATTCCGGGAGCTCCAATGGCCAACAAGGAAATCGTTTCCATTCAGAATAGATTTATAATCCAGATTATCCTGATTTACAGTAACTGCCTGATTTTGTCCATTCAAATAAATTCGCAGTCCGCTGGCTTTGCTGGAACCATCGTAGGTAACAAACGCATGCTGCCATTGGTTTTTAGGAACAGCAGCTTTTGTAGTTACCTGAATATAATTTTCTCCGTCGCGGTTAATAATCCGGGCACTTAATTTATGATCCGGGGTAAGCACCAGGTCATACCCCTGGCGGTTCAGTTCTCCGTTTCTTCTGCTAAAAATGCCTGCGTTCCTTTTAAAATTCTGAGAACTTTTGATCCATCCTCCATAAGAAAAATGGTGATAATGCTCAAAATCGCCAATATCCCCTAAAGTCAGGTAATTGGAACCATCAAACTGTAAAGCGTGTCCTGGTTTGCCAAAAACCAGTTTGGGAAAAGGAATACTGGCGGGCAGCCCCGGATTCATCAGTGCTGGCTGATCATTTCCTTCGTCGCTGTAAAACTGATCAGCTTCCAGAATATCCAGTTTGTAATAGGCCTCCTGCTTTTCTGTTACTGCTTTGTTAAAATCTTCGTTCTCAAAATCATCTTTTAACCAGGTAAAAAACTCAGTCTCAATAATTTTCTCCTTCTTATGAACTTCGTTTTCGAAATGAGTTATTCTGGTCTGGATGTAGGCGATCGTGGAATCCAGCTCCGCATCCTGAACTTTGATGCTGGGCTCCGGAGAAAGGTCATTATAATCGATCCTACCCTTTTCAGGGATGTTATTAAAAAAGTCGAACAACTGGTAATAATCCTTCTGGGTTATCGGATCGTACTTATGGTCATGACACCGGGCACATTCTACTGTTAACCCCAAAAAGGTGGTTGAAAAGGTATTTACCCGGTCAGCCGCATACTCAGCCAGATATTCTTCTTCAATAATACCACCTTCCTGCGTAATAGCATGGTTGCGGTTAAATCCGGTGGCCAGCACCTGTTCGTAGGTGGCATTGGGTAAAAGATCGCCCGCCAATTGCCAGGTGGCAAACTGATCGTAAGGGAGGTTTTTGTTAAAAGCTTTCACTACCCAATCGCGCCAGGGCCACATGGTTCGGGGCCGGTCATCCTGATAGCCGTGAGAATCAGCATACCGGGAGGCATCCAGCCAGATGGCGGCCATCCGTTCTCCATATGCCGGAGAAGCCAGTAACCAGTCTACCACTTTTTCGTATGCTTTGGGAGAATCATCTGCCAGAAAATCGTTCAGTTCTTCAACAGAAGGCGGAAGTCCGGTCAGGTCAAAACTTACCCGACGCAGCAGCATTTCTTTGGTGGCTGGCGCTGAGGGAGCAAGCCCTTTGCTTTCCAGATTAGCCAGCACAAACTGATCAATTGGGTTCTTCACCCAATCCTGTTGCTCTACCTTTGGTAATTTCACTTTTTCCGGCGGAAGCAGCGACCAGTGTTCTTTAAACTCAGCCCCCTGCTCAATCCATTTGGTTAACAGCTTTTTCTCGTACTCAGACAATTCCAGGTTCGACTCCGGGGGTGGCATGGTTTCGTCCGGATCGTCAGCAAAGATGCGCCGGTGTAATTCACTCTTTTCCGGATCGCCGGAAACAACCGCGAAATGTCCTTCATTTTCAGGAAGTTCGCCAAAAGTTCCTTCTTTGGTATCTAACCGCAATCCCGCTTCAATTTTATTTTTGTCGGGGCCGTGGCAGGCAAAGCAACGGTCGGAAAGGATGGGTTTGATATGAAAATTGTAATCTATTTTTTCAGGCAACTTTCTGTTGGCATCCGCGACTGTCGCATTCTCATCGCCGGGGTTTCCACAACTCCAAAGGCCAAGGCTTAGCAGCCAAATCCAAACTGTATTTCCTCCGATTGTATTAAAAAAGCGGTTAAGCATAATAAATATTAAGTAGTAGTTTAATTCTAAGCTCTAAATATCAGAAGAATAAGGCAAATTCTTGTGTAGTATTATCTCAAATACACGGTAAAATGCGTTCAAAATTAGTTTTTTAATAGTATCAGGCAATAACACTCTTCACCAGGTTACCATGCACATCGGTTAACCGGTATCTTCTACCCTGGTGTTTAAAGGTTAACTTTTCATGGTCTATGCCCATCAGGTGCAGCAGGGTTGCCTGGAAGTCGTGTACATGTACCGGATCTTTCACAATGTTATAACCCAGTTCGTCCGTTTCGCCATAAGAAAAACCCTTCTTCACTCCGCCACCTGCCATCCACATGGTAAAGCACCGGGGATGGTGATCGCGGCCATAATTATCTTTGGTGAGTTTGCCCTGGGAATAGTTGGTACGGCCGAACTCGCCACCCCATACCACCAGCGTATCTTCCAGCAGTCCCCGTTGCTTCAGGTCCATTACCAAAGCGGCGGATGCCTGGTCGGTGGCCTGGCACTGGTGCTGGATCCCATTGGGTAAATCGCCATGCTGGTCCCAGCCCTGGTGGTAGAGCTGAATAAATTTCACATCTCTTTCTGCCAGCTTGCGGGCCAACAGACAATTGGCCGCATAGGTTCCCGGATCGCGGGAATCGGGTCCATACATATCAAATACCCAATCGGGTTCATTGGAAAAATCCATCACATCAGGTACCGAAGTTTGCATCCGGTAAGCCATTTCATAGCGGGCAATGCGGGCATTGATTTCAGGGTCGCCCAACGCATCGAATTGCAGGCGGTGCAGCTGACTGAGATAATCCAGCATTTGCCGGCGATCGTATTGATCAAATCCATCCGGATTTTTCAGAAACAAAACAGGGTCTTTGCCGGAACGGAACTGCACGCCTTGGTTGATGGAAGGTAAAAAGGCATTACCCCACAAACGGGCATACAACGGCTGGCCACTGGCATTTTTTGATACCAGTACGATAAAAGACGGCAAATTCTCATTATCGGAACCTAAGCCATAGCTTAACCACGAGCCGATACTGGGTCGGCCAGACTGTTGGGAACCCGTTTGAAAGAATGTGATGGCCGGATCATGGTTAATGGCATCGGTATGCATAGATTTGATGAAGCAAAGCTCATCCACAATTTTAGCGGTATGGGGCATCAGCTCGCTGGCCCAGGTTCCGGTTTGGCCATATTGGGCAAATTTAAAGAAAGAACCTGCCAGAGGCAGACTAGACTGTTCTGCGCTCATACCGGTGAGCCGTTGTCCCTGTCTTACAGAGTCGGGCAGTTCCTGTCCGTGCATTTTTTCAAGCTTTGGTTTGTAATCAAAGGTTTCCAACTGCGATGGGCCACCACTCTGGAATAAATAAATTACCCTTTTGGCTTTGGGTACAAAATGTGGATTTCCCAGAATACCATGTACAGGATCGGGGTTACCAGCTTTGGCAGAAGTGGTTCCCAGTAATGAGCCTAAAGCAGCCGCACCCAATCCCAGCGAAGTTTTGCTGAGGAAATGGCGGCGGTTCATGTGTTTTGCTATATTTTCAAATTCTTTCATTGTAGTTTATCTTTTTATTACACTGGCATCGTGGTTCATCAGCGTATTAATAATTACCGCATGGGCGGCCAGTTCAGTCTGATCTAAATGCGCATCTACCGGAAACGCGCCCTCAGCCAGCATGCCTTTTACTTTTGCGGGATTAGCTTTGAATTTCTCATATGTATCCTCATAAAATTGGTGTAACAGTTCAGATTCCTTCGAAGTAGGTCCGCGGCTGGTCAACAGACGGAATTCATACGTAATTCTATCTTTGTTTTCAGTTTCCTTTTTCATGACCCGCTCAGCAATAATCCGGGCTGCTTCTACAAACTGCGGATCATTCATCAGAGCAAGCGCCTGTAAAGGGGTACTGGTTTTCTGTCGTTTTACCACACAATAACTTCTGTCCGGCGCATCGAAGGTATTCATGGTAGGAGGAGGAACCGTTCGTTTCCAGAAAGTATACAAGCTTCTGCGGTAAAGGTCATCACCGGAATCCTGCACATACACGTCGCCGTTTACTTTCCATAAACCTTCAGGCTGATAAGGTTTTACGCTGGGGCCACCAATTTTTTCTACCATCAAACCACTGGCTGCCAGTGCGTTGTCTCTCAGCATTTCAGCAGTTAACCGCATTTTTGGCCCTCTTGCCAGCATGACATTATCAGGATCTTTTTCCAGCAATTCAGGGCTGGTTTCAGAAGATTGCCGGTAAGTGGCCGACATCACGATCAGCTTTTGCAGAGCTTTTACATCCCAGCCCGATTCCCGGAAATGAATGACCAGCCAGTCGAGCAGTTCAGGATGGGAAGGCAACTCTCCCTGATTCCCAAAATCTTCTGGCGTAGCTACAATACCTCTGCCAAAATATTGCTGCCAGTACCGGTTCACAATCACCCGTGCCGTGAGCGGGTTTTCAGGATCGAACAGCCATTGGGCCAAACCCAATCGGTTTTTTGGCAGACTATCCGAAAATTTCAGCAGATGCTCAGGAGTGCCGGGCTGTACTTCTTCACCATGGGCACTGTACTCGCCTCTTTCCAGCATAAAAGTAGGTCTGGGATTTTCTCTTTCGTCCATCACCATTACCTCTGGCACCTGTTCCACCAAAGCATTTTCCTCTTTTCTGAGTGCTGTCAACTGATCAATCGTCTGTGCATAACGCTTGTCATTATTAGCCAGATAAAAGGCATACAGATTTTGAATTTTGGCCTGGGTTAACGTGCCGGGTTGTTTTTTTAGGATATCAGCCAAAAGATTGTTTCCAGAAACCTGACCTACTTCCAAAGGTGTCAGTTGCCTGTTAAAAACCATAATTTCATCCACAGTACCCTCTTTCAGTCCCCGTGACCGCCAACGGGCCCCAACTTTCAAAAAAGTGGGGGTATTATCTTTTACAAACACTATTTCTTTATACAAATGATCGCGCAGGGTGGTCATCGCCAAAGGTTCACCATTCAGATAAAGGTGCACACCATTGGCTTTGCTGGAACCGTCGTAGGTAAGCATCAGGTGCAGCCATTCGTCTTTGGGTATTTCAATTTCTGATACCAGGTTGATTGAATTGTAGGGAAAAGCATGGGCCAGGCGCACCTCCAGCTTATTGTTTTCTATAGAAACCTGATATCCCTTGAAATTAAATATAATAGCGCCCCGATTGCTATGGAAAATCACTCCGCTGGTCAACGATTGCGGCACATTCAGCCATAAACCCACAGAGAAGGGATCGGCCCGCATAAACTGGCCTACTTCAGGGAAGTACAGCGCATCATCGCCATTTAATTTCACCCCATTGCCTTTGATTCCTTTTACTGATACGGGTTCGTCTTCCGCCAGGTTTTCTGAAATCGGGTCGGCTACCTTTCCATTTTTTCTGCTATTGACCTGGTTTGGAATATTTTTTTTAGTAATCGCATCCAGGGTATAATGGGCGATCAATCCTGCTGGTGCTTTCTCAAGTTCGGCTTGATGACTATTTTTGGAAAGCCAGGATTGAAAATTACTTTTTTCATTATTCTCTAACTCCGCCAGCGTTTTTTCCTGTTCAGCGATTTTCTGATTCAGATAATTTATTTTTTCCTCTGCCTCTTTATCGGGCAATAGTAAAGTTGGGGCAGGCATGTCTTTGGTGCTGAAGGTGATCTGTCCGGATTCATCTACCTGATTAAAGAAGCCGAATAGCTGAAAGTATTCTTTCTGTGAAATCGGATCATATTTATGGTCGTGGCAGCGGGCACATTCTACGGTAAGGCCCAAGAAAGCCCGTCCTAAGGTATTGGTTCGATCGGCCACATATTCCACCCTGAACTCTTCGTCCACAATACCACCTTCCGCGTTCTGGGCATGATTCCGGTTGAACCCTGTAGCTAAAATCTGTTCTTTGGTAGCATTGGGCAACATATCTCCGGCTAATTGCCAGGTAACAAATTTGTTATATGGCATATTTTCGTTAAAGGATTTTATTACCCAGTCGCGCCAGGGCCAGGCAGGGCGATACCGGTCTACCGTATACCCATAGGTATCGGCATAGCGGGCTACATCCAGCCACTCAACAGCCATCCGCTCGCCATAATGAGAAGAAGCCAGCAACCGATCAACCACCTTTTCATAGGCTTGCGGGGAATTGTCTGCCAGAAAAGCATCTATTTCTTCTACGGTAGGTGGCAACCCGGTCAGGTCAAAACTCAATCGGCGAATCAGGGTTTCCTTATCCGCTTCTTTTGCGATTGACAAATCAGCTTTCTCCAGCTTGGAGATCACAAAATTATCAATGTCGTTTTTTATCGAATTGGTTTCAGCTATTTCCGGAATTTCAGGTTTTTCCGGCGGAATGAAAGACCAATGCGGTTTGTATTCGGCGCCCTGTTCAATCCACCGGACCAATAATGCTTTTTCGTAATCGGTTAAGGTAAGGTTCGATTCCGGGGGCGGCATCATCATTTCTTCATCTTTGGAAATGATGCGGTGATACATTTCAGAACCAGACAGATTACCCGGTACAATGGCATGGGCACCACTTTCTAATTCCGACAAGGCTACTTCCTCCATATCAAATCTTAAGCCTGCTTCTATCTTATTCTCATCAGGTCCATGGCAGGCAAAGCAGCGGTCGGAAAGGATTGGTTTGATATGGTAGTTAAAGTCTACCTTTTCGGGAAGCTTGCTGCTCAGGTTCTCTATTTCAGGTGGAAGCTCAGTACCACAAGCCGCCATTACGATCATTACTGCTAAAAATACAAATTTATACATCACAAGCCCTGTTTCTTTATGTTGCATGCTATTGAATAAACTAAGGTGAATGAGCTGTTCGTTTTTTACAGCAAATTTTGAAAATTCTAAATTTATCAATACGACAATTAATAAATCAGCTAATTTTACAATTTTTTAAAATTAGCAAAAATAACTATCATTTCTTTATTATATTACGTGTTTTCATTGCACAATTCCGACTTTCTATTTTCTTAAGTCTTACCATTATGGCAAATGAAATTTTCAAATCACTGAATCTCAGTTTACTCAATGTGGAGTATTGTAAGCTGGGAACGGAGTGGAATTACCAGCAGGTAGTTAGCCCATTTTCCCGGTTATACTTCATTACCGAGGGCGAATGCCAGGTTTTTCATCATGGTGAAAAGTTTGTTTTACAGGCAGGTACCGTGCACCTGATTCCTAGTTTTACTACCTGTAATTATGTTTGTGAAAATTATTTTGAGCAGTTCTATATTCACTTTATTCCGGAACTGGACAGTCAGTATAATATTTTCGATACCATGCATTTTGAATACAGCCGGCAGGCTACCCGTCAGGATGAGTGGTTATTCCAGCGATTGTTACAACTGAATCCCAACAGAGGCTTGTTTAACCACGATCCAAAAATATATCAGACCAAACCTTATATCAAAGAAACCACCAGAAGCACTTATGTCCAAAGTGCCAGAGACCTGATTGAAAGCCAGGGAATTTTGCTTCAGCTTTTTTCCAGATTATTTGCTGATACTGATCAACACCAGCCCTATTCGCTGGAGAAATTCCGCCGATTTGGGAGCATCCTTCAATTTATGCAGCAAAATCTTCATGAGAAAATTACACTGCAGCAGCTAGCCGACGAAGCCTGCCTTGCTCCCGACTATTTTTCGCGTTTATTTGAGCAGCTCACAGGATTCAGACCCATAGAATATATCAACCGGAAACGCATTGAAAGGTCACAACTGCTCCTGATTACCACCAATGAAAATCTGGAGACCATTGCCCGGCAGGCCGGCTTTACCAGTTTATCCTATTTTTCCCGTTCTTTTAAAAAATATACACAAACCACACCCGATGCCTATCGGCAACAGCAGCTGAGTTGGTAGGTCTAGGCAAGTACCGCTTCTACCACTTTTCCCGAAACATCGGTAAGCCGGTATCGTCTGCCCTGGTGTTTGAAAGTAAATTTCTCGTGATCAACGCCCAACAGGTACAATAAAGTAGCCTGGAAATCGTGTACATGCACTGGATCTTTGACGATATTATAACCAAAATCATCGGTTTCGCCATACACAAATCCTTTTTTCACGCCGGCGCCCGTCATCCAGACTGTAAAACATCGCGGATGGTGGTCGCGGCCATAATTATCTTTAGTAAGCACACCCTGAGAATAATTGGTCCGGCCAAATTCACCACCCCAAACCACCAGCGTATCTTCCAGCAGGCCACGCTGTTTCAGGTCCATCACCAGGGCAGCAGAAGCCTGGTCAACACTTTGCGACATGGTACGTATATCGTTAGGCAGGTTACCGTGCTGGTCCCAACCCTGGTGGTACAACTGCACAAATTTAACATTTCGTTCCACCAATCGGCGTGCTAACAGGCAATTAGCGGCAAATGTGCCCGGCTTTTTAGATTCCTCGCCATACATCTCATAAATATAATCCGGCTCATTGCTGATATTCATGGTTTCGGGTACCGAAGTTTGCATGCGATAAGCCATTTCATATTGCGCAATACGGGAATCAATTTCCGGATCCATCACCTGTGCATATTGTTCCTGGTGCATTTCGCTCAGGCAATCCAGCATATGGCGACGACTGCTGGAAGTTACCCCATTCGGATTATTAATATAGAGCACCGGATCTTTTCCTGCCCGGAACTGTACACCCTGGTGTAATGATGGTAAAAAACCATTTCCCCATAACTTAGCGTATAAAGGCTGATCGCCCTCCCTACCCCGTGACAACAGTACACAAAAAGCAGGTAGGTTTTCGTTATCGGAACCCAGTCCATAACTTAACCACGAACCCATGCTGGGCCTGCCGGGTTGCTGAGAACCCGTTTGGAAAAATGTAATGGCAGGATCGTGGTTAATGGCTTCGGTATGCATAGAGCGGATAAAGCACAAATCGTCCACTACTTTGGCCGTATGGGGCATTAGTTCGCTTACCCAGGTCTGGCTTTCACCATATTGGGTAAACTTAAACTGGGCACCTGCCAGGGGAAACGATTTCTGTTCGGAAGTCATTCCGGTTAATCGT
The DNA here is from genome assembly GCA_041745535.1 of Cyclobacteriaceae bacterium. Classification (GTDB taxonomy): domain Bacteria; phylum Bacteroidota; class Bacteroidia; order Cytophagales; family Cyclobacteriaceae; genus JBGTIS01. The sequence continues at coordinate 57,231 of JBGTIS010000389.1, forward strand.
TGTCCGCCACGGACTGAGTCTGGCAGTTCGTCGCCATTCATTTTTTGCAGCAAAGGTTTGTAATCGAACAAATCGAGTTGAGAAGGACCGCCACTCTGGAACAGATAAATAATGCGCTTAGCTTTCGGCACAAAGTGCGGAGTACCTAAAGCACCATTTATCGGATTACCAAGATCTTTTCCCAAAGCGGAAAAAGGTTGTAATAGTGAAGATAAAGCCAGACTTCCCAACCCAAGGCTGGTTTTGGTTAAGAAATGGCGACGGTTCATTTGATATTTTAAATTATCCATTTGGGTATTGTGGTTCGTTGATGGGTATTTGTTATTTTTTGTTCTTTATTCGGTATTGGTTAATGGTTATTCGTTAATTATTTGTTATTTGGGGGTTTTAGCTTTGGCACGGGCCAGGTAGCTGATGTAACCATTTAGTATCGTAATTGCGTCGGTAATTAACCTTTTTCCCTGTTCAAATTCGCTTGCATTGATATATTCTTCTTCATGAGCAATCATCAAATGATCAATGGTTTCGTATAGAGAGCCGCGAGAAATTCTGCAAAACTGTATGTTTTCCTGAAAGTGAAATCTTCCATAGCCTTCGGCAATATTGTTGGTAACTGACCGGGCCGCTCGTTTTATATTGTCTTTCAGAGAAAATCTCTCTTCACCTGGGAATTTGTTTACTAGATTCATAATAAATATTCGAACTTCTCTTGCTTTTTGCCAACATAATAGTTCTTCGAAATTTTTAATTGCACTTGACTTTTCCACTTTGGTTATTGGTTATTGGTTATTTTATACCAATAACTATTCCTATTAACTAATAACCCTTTAACTAATAACCCTTAAAAAACTACCGTTTAAAAACAGCTTCATCAAAATTCATAATTGTATTTGTTACCAAAGTCATAGCAGCCAGTTCATTTTCAGGCAAATTCTTATCATAATTTGAATCTCCTTCTTCCAGCAATTTTCTGGCATTTCCTTTTTGTGCGGTAAACTCTTCCAATTCCTGCTGATATAGCTTCTGTAGCAGTGCCAGCTCTTTTTCAGTAGGCTCCTGACTGGTTAGTGCCCTGAACCCGTATTTTATTTTTGATTGAATGTTATCTCCCCCTTCTTTCATTATTTTCTCGGATAAAATCCGGGAAGCTTCCACGAACTGAGGATCGTTCAGCAGGATCAATGCCTGTAACGGCGTACTGGTTTTTTGTCGCTTTACAGTACATAAGCTTCGCTCCGCTGCATCAAAAGTGGTTAAACCTGGCGGTGGTGTAGTTCTTTTCCAAATGGTATACATACTTCTTCGATACAAATTCGCACCAGTATCCTGTACATAGGTGATAGCATTCCGAGTAGCCAGTTCCTCCCACAACCCAGCAGGCTGGTAAGGTTTTACAGGGGGGCCACCAATTTCTCTTACCAGCAGTCCGCTGGCAGCCAGGGCATTATCACGAATCATTTCTGCTTCTAATCGATAACTGGGCCCACGGGATAAAAATTCGTTTACGGGATCTTCCTCCATCTTTTTCCGGGTAGGTACCGAAGACTGCCGATAGGTAGCTGACATTACAATCAGCTTTTGCATAGCCTTTACATCCCAGCCCATTTCTCTGAACTGAACGGCTAACCAATCCAGCAGTTCAGGATGGGTAGGAAATTCGCCCTGGTTACCAAAATCAGCAGAAGTACTGACCAGCCCCCTGCCAAAATACTGTTGCCAGTACCGGTTTACAATAACACGGGTAGTCAGCGGGTTTTCAGGATGCGTTAACCATTGGGCCAATCCTAACCGGTTTTTAGGTAAGGTGTCCGGAAAATCCATCACGGCGGAAATGGTTCCCGGATATACTCTTTCACCGGGTGCATCGTAAGCGCCGCGGTTTAGAATGTGTGTAGCCCGCGGTTCCTTTAATTCTTCCATCACCATTACTTCCGGCTGAGCAGTTAATATCTTATTTTCCTCTCCTCTTAATTCGGTTAATTTCTCAAAATTTTGATGATAACTCTGATTAAAATGAGTTAAATAATACTGGTATAATCCGGCATGCATACTTACATTGGTTTGCTCAGCCGAATTATCCATAATCTGATCCAGTGGATTGGATACTCCGTTGAGTTTGGCTATCTCAACAGATGACAGCAAATAAGGAAATATTCTAAATTCATCCACCACTGCATAATCCAATGATTCCTCGAAACGTTTGCCAATAGTAAGGTTAGGCGGGCTTCCCCAGGTTTCCTTATCTGCTCCATAGTACAGCATGCTTTGCCGCAAATAATCATTTTCAATTTTTAAATCCAGGAGTTTACCATTCATATACAGGGTTAATCCTCTGGCCTTGCTGGAACCATCGTAGGCCACTATCAGATTTACCCATTCGTTTACCGGTACTTTTTCTTTTGAAAACACTTCAATACTGCTGGCCGGCCAGGTATGGTTCAGGCTGGCAGACAGCGTGCCATCATTTCTGAGCATCAGGTCATATCCTCTATTTCCATTAAAAAGCCCCCCCGACTTAGAGAAAATGGGTCCATCCACACTATCTTTTAAGATTTTTACCCATAAACTAATAGTAAAAGGATTATGCCTGTCGAAATTTCCTACCTCATTACCAAGGTCAATATAGCCATCGCCCATCAGTTGCTGGGCTTTGCCAAATTTCCCTGAAACAGTTAACGGATAAGTTTTCTCGGAACCGCGCACCTGAGCGGGTTTCTTTTTATCGACCAGATTTTCATAATTTTTTTCTTTTAATGAATCCAGTGGATAATAACCTTCCTCGGCCTTAAACTGAACGTCAACAGCGTTTTTAGACGATATTTTCCGCAACCATCGCTGATATCCCTGCTTATATGTTTCGGCTTCAGGGTCTACTTTTTCTTCGTAAGCCTTTATTTTATCCTGAATAAAAGCCACTTTCTTATCCGCTTCTTCATCAGTTAGAATCTGGGTAGGCACTGCTTCGCCCATATAGGGGATTTGACCGGTTTCGTTATTATTATTAAAGAAACTATAAATCTGGTAAAATTCTTTCTGGCTAATCGGATCGTATTTATGATCGTGACAGCGGGCACATTCCACAGTGAGGCCCAGAAAAGCCGTCCCAATTACATTCGTACGATCTATTACATATTCTACACGGTACTCTTCCGAAACAATACCACCTTCCTGACTTTGCAGGTGGTTGCGGTTAAATCCGGTAGCCAGGATCTGTTCTTTTGTTGGATTGGGCAACAGATCGCCTGCCAACTGCCAGGTGATAAACTGATCGTAGGGAAGATTTTTGTTGAAAGCATCGATTACCCAATCACGCCACGGCCACATATTGCGCATGCCATCGTCCTGGTACCCATGCGAATCGGCATACCGCGCCACATCCAGCCAGTTGGCTGCCATACGTTCTCCATATGACTTAGAAGCCAGTCGCCGATCTACCACTTTTTCATAAGCATCAGGAGATGAATCTGAGAGGAAATCGTCAATTTCTTCCAGCGAAGGTGGTAAACCCGTTAAATCAAAAGTTACCCTGCGCAGCAAAGTTTCTCTATCTGCTTCTTCGGCAGGTTCCAAACCTTTTTCTTCCAGTTTGGCCATAATAAAATGATCGATGGAATTTTTGGCCCAACGCTCATTTTTTACCGCCGGGATTTCTTGTTTTTGGGGTAGAATAAATGACCAGTGCGGCTTATATTTAGCTCCCTGCTCAATCCACCGGATAATCAGTGCCTTTTCCCGGTCGGTAAGTTTCAGGTTAGACTCAGGTGGCGGCATCATTATTTCCTCATCGGTAGCCACAATACGGGTAAACACTGCGCTTTTTGCCAGCTTGCCAGGAGTGATGGCATGGTTGCCATCTTCCAAAGCCGCATAGGCACCATCTTCCGTATCCAGCCGTAACCCGGCCTCCAGTTTATTTTTATCGGGACCATGGCAGGCATAGCAGCGGTCGGATAAAATGGGTTTGATGTGTAGGTTGTAGTCAACCTGGTCAGGTATGGTTTTTTCCGCTTCCAGAATGGCTTCGGGTTTGTCAACGCCACAGCTTGTTAGTAAGCCGCTAAAAATTCCTATGCAACCAATAAAAGCAGTTAATTTTAATTCTGCTTTTATCTTATCATAGGTATTAATCGCAAAACTGGTCAAATACTGAAAAGGCTCAGTATTGATCCAAAAATGGAAATCCTTAGAAGTAGTATTATAGTGGGTTCTGATCGACATATTTTTTCAGGGTAATAAAGTCACAATATCGTAAATAAATGGCACAATCTCTTGTACTATTTTCTCAGAAACCAGGTAATTATCGTTCAGGAATCCATTTCTTCGGTCATTTGGGTAGGAGATACGCCAAATTGCTTCTTAAAACACCGGCTGAAGTATTGTGGATCGTTAAAACCAACATGATAAGCCACTTCCGCGATCTTCAGGTTTCCCTGTCGTAATAACTGTGCGGCGCGCTTTAGCCGGATGGTGCGTACAAATTCATTCACCGATTGTCCTGTCAGGCTTTGCAATTTTCGGTACAATTGCGGACGGCTGATACCCAGTTCCCTGCATAATACAGATACATTGAAGTCAGTATCTTCCATATGTTTTTCAATAATAGCAATGATGTCATCCAGCAAACCAGCTTCTGAGGAATTAATAATGGTATTGGTAGGCTCCAGGGTAATTTCTTTGCTGTACTTTTCCCGAAACCGTTGCCTGGTGGTAAGCAGGTTTTGCAGGCGGGCTTTCAGTACAAAAATATTAAATGGTTTCTGCACATAATCGTCGGCCCCAGTGGTTAATCCTTTTAACCGGTTGGTATCAGAGCTGCTGGCTGTGAGTAAAATCAGGGGTATATGACTGGTTTTTTCATCAGCCTTTAATCGTTTGCATAAAGTAATGCCATCCATGCCTGGCATCATGATATCGCTGATGATGAGGTCAGGATTTTCTTCCAACACTTTTTTTAGCGCCATTTTTCCGTTAGAGGCCTGTATAATTTTGTACTGGTCTTCCAGATTTTCCGCTATAAAGTTTCTGATATCGTCATTGTCATCTACCACAAGGAGTACCGGACGGGATGCTTGCCCGGCGGACTCCGAACCATTTACAGGTTGTATGTAATCGTTATCCAGCGATTTCCAATGAACCAGTGCTTCCTGTTGTGCTACAGGAAGAATTAAAGTAAATCTGGTGCCCTGGTTTACCACGCTTTCTACCGTAAGCTCGCCCTGGTGCAGGTTTACCAGTTCTTTGGTAAGGGCCAGGCCAATTCCTGAACTGGCCTGTTTATGCGGATTAGAACTTCCTCCCTGGTAAAAAGGATCAAAAATATGAGGCAATTCCTTTTCCTGTATGCCCACTCCGGTATCTTTAATAATAATTCTGACACGATCGGATGAGCTTTTTAAAACTTCATTGGAGTGAACAGTAGGTAAAGATTCAAACCGAAGCATAATGCTACCGTATTTCGGGGTGAATTTAAAAGCATTGGATAACAGGTTACCCAGTATTTTCTCCAGCTTATCGGCATCGAAATAAGCCCATATATTTTCGGCTTCCAGGTCCAACTGGTATTGAATCCGCCGTTCTTCCGCCAAACCAGCGAACGATTCGTACACATTTTTTACGAATAATGACAAATTGTCGAAAGCTGGTTCCAGCATTAAATTACCCGACTCCAGTTTCCTGAAATCAATCAATTGATTCACCAGGTCCTGCAGGCGTTGAGCATTGCGGTATACCAGGTCCAGTTGCTTTTTTAGGGGGAATTCACCTTCCCGGGTCAGTCGCAGCATTTTTTCCAGTGGACTTAAAATCAGGGTAAGTGGTGTACGGATTTCATGAGAAATATTGGTAAAAAACCGGATTTTCAACTGATTCAGTTCATGGGCCTGGTTCATCTGCATGCGTTCCAGGTCCAACTGATTTTTTTTATCTGCCTTAGCGGTTAAATAATAGTACAATGTGTATAAACCTAAGGCAAATAAAACCGCATATAACAGATAAGCCCAGGTAGTTTGCCAGAAAGGTGGCAGGATGGTAAGATGCACGGCAGCACCTTTTTCATTCCAAACGCCATCGTTATTAGAGCCTTTTACCCTGAAAACGTATTCTCCAGGATTTACATTGGTATACGTAGCTTTCCGCTCACCGCCCACATTATTCCAATGCTCATCAAAACCTTCCAGCTTATAGCTGTACTGATTTTTTTTGCTATTGGTATAATTTAAAGCCACATATTCAAAAGAAAAAGAAGATTGCCGGTAGGTCAGCTTAATAGAATCGGTAAAACCCACCGGTTTTTGTAAGGGCGAACCAGTTCCCGGTACCACGGGTTCATTAAAAAGGTTAAAAGAGGTAATCACTACCGGCGGAATAACAGGATTTTTCTGGATGCTGTCAGGATGAAAACTGATCAGCCCCTGTGCGGTACCAAAATACAAAGTCCCGTTCTTACTTTTCCAGCTGGCTTTGGAGATAAATTCATTGCTGATTAATCCATCATCTTTATCATACTGGTCGAAAGTTTCGTTTTCAGGATTGAAGCGGGTTATGCCGCCCGGTGTGCTCAGCCATAAATAGCCATGATCATCGCCCATAATGCTATTAATCCAATAGTTATCCAGGCCGCTGGCAGTGGTAAATCGTTGAAATTTTCCTGTATTTTTATTCAGCTTATTCAGTCCTGCCTGGGTACCAATCCAGAGGTTGCCCGATTGATCTTCATACACACATTCCACAAAGTTATTGCTCAGGCTTTTGGCGTCGGTGGCATCATACATGTACTTATGGAACTTTTCTGTTTCCGGATCAAAACGACTTATACCGCCACCATTGGTGCCAATCCAGAGCGCGCCATCCTGATCCCGATAAACCACACTGGTGTGATGGCTATACACTAAGCTAAACGTATTATTCGGATCATTTTCGTATCGAACCACCTTTGGTGTATTTCCTTCAAAGGTTATTTTATTCAATCCCAAAATAGTCCCCACCCAGATTGTGTTGTTATGGTCATTAAAAATTTCGAAAATCACCCTTCCACTTACCGACTGGAACTTTTCTGATACAAATGGTTGAAATTTTTCCTGATTTTGGTAAAACCGGTATAACCCCGCATCGGTGCCAATCCAGAAATATCCCCTTTCATCGGCACAAAAAGCCTGAATACCTGCATTTCCGGGCAGTGGATACAGCTTTTGTTCCTGGTTTTCGGGATTATATTTTACCAATCCTCTGGGCGTACCCAGCCAGAAAATTCCGAGACTATCTTCATACAGGGTATTGATCTGATTGCCAGAATCATCAACCGGGAAAAGCTGAGTAAAGTTGAATCGCGTGTTATAAGCATCTATTTTGGCCAAACCGTCCTGCAAACCAATCCAGACGATTCCTCCTGAGCTGGTTAGCAATGAAGTAACTTCGGTAACGGTATTGTCCAATGGATCCTGTACGAAGCGTTTTATACTATTATTCAAAGGATTTAGCAATTTTAAGCCTTCGCTACTGCCCAACCAGACCTGCCTGTCGTTTTCTTTTTTCAGCAACCGCACATATTCATCCTGAACCAGGGGTACACCGTTTCGCTGTACTTTTCCGGAAGTGATGTCCAAAACATCGATACCTTGCGGAGGCGGACGGATCCAAAGTTTTTTCGGAATTACCTCTTCCACCTCCCACACATGGTCAGTACTTAAGGTATATTCATCATTTTCCTTATGGTAAAACCGAACGCATTTACCAGTAGCAGGATCCATGCGGTTCAAACCATACCAGGTACCCAGCCAAAGATAGCCCTCTCTATCTTCACCAATGGATAACACGTTATTATGACTTAATGACGAAGGGTTATCCTGTTGGTGTTCGTAATGTAGAAATGCCTTTTTTTCAGGCAGGTACTGGTTTACGCCTCCCCCATCGGTACCAATCCAGAGCCTGGCCCGGCTGTCTTTGAAAATAAACATAATTTCATCAAAGCTCAGGCTGCCCGGATCATCCGGATCATGGAAGTAATGGGTAAAGGAACGGCGTCCTTTGTCCAGAATATTGATACCACCGCCATAAGTACCTACCCATAGCCTTTCATCATTATCCTCATACAGTGCCCTGATCTGGTTATTACTGATGGTGTTGGAGTCGTTGGGATCGTGAATGTATTTTTTAAAATTATACCCATCGTATTGGTATAATCCGTCGTTGGTACCGATCCATAAAAAGCCCTGCCTGTCCTGTAACACATCTCTGACCTGGCTGTTTTCAAGCCCTGCGCGGAAATAATAACCGGAAGGTGAGGAATTCTGAGTGGATTGGGCTGAAGAAAAAGAATAGGTGAAGCATAAGATTACGCTTCCTGTTAGCAGACAGAAGTATTTTTTAAGAAAAAAAAGGAAATCTGTGTTTCTTGCTCTGACAGCACCTAAAGATTCTTCCCACATGAGTAAAAAAGGGTTAATGAAAAAGCAAAAAGCAGTTGCTTATATAATTTTTGAATTCTCAGAAAGTTAACTGATTTCTAAGAACCGTACAAATAGCAGCCTGATCCTTTTAGCCTGGATTTTGAGGAATATCATCCGGATTTTTATTGATTTTCAAAATAATAATTCAAAAATAACACGCCCGTACAGCTATTAAATTATGCGCTGCCCGTCTGGCAACTTTGGTACTTTTGCCGAATACTTTTAAATTACGCGGGAAAGCTGGTTTCAATTTTTTTGTTTCTGTATTTTGATTTAAAAATCAGCCCTATATTTTACCGGAATTACAAATTTACGCGCTATAATAATCATTAATTATCCTTACTAACTATCGATAATGGCTACTTATTCACTTCATGTAAACGATCAACAATACCAGGTTGATGTAAGTCCTGAAACCCCGTTGCTATGGGTTTTGCGAGACACTATAGGCTTAACAGGCACCAAATATGGCTGCGGCATTGCCCAGTGCGGCGCCTGTACCGTACATCTGAACGACAACCCGGTCCGCTCCTGTTCAGTACCGGTTTCCGCCATTGGCACCAACAAAGTTATCACCATAGAAGGATTATCGGAAGATGGCACCCATCCGGTTCAGGTAGCCTGGGATGAGATAGACGTGCCGCAGTGTGGCTATTGCCAGGCAGGGCAAATTATGTCGGCTACAGCCCTGCTGAAGAAAAATCCTGATCCGTCAGACCGGGATATTGAGCGGGCTATGGCGGGCAACATCTGCCGTTGCGGTACTTATAAAAGAATTAAAAAAGCGGTACTGGCTGCTGCTGAACTTGCTAACCAGAAAGGAGGCACCGAATGAGCGCCATAAATAAACTCAACCGTAGGTCATTTATTAAAGTTTCTTCTGCCACTGGTGGCGGATTGTTATTCGGGTTTAACTGGTTTATCAGCAGCCAGGCTACAGCCGGTACTTCGGCTTCTGCCGCGGCTTTCGAGCCCAATGCGTTTATCAAAATTTCACCTGAGGGAATCGTTACCCTGATGGCACCCAACCCTGAAATCGGGCAAGGGGTTAAAACGGCGTTTCCTTTAATTGTGGCAGAAGAGTTGGATGTTGACTGGGAAAAAGTTCAGGTTGAGCAGGCTCCCCTAGCGCCTGAAAAGTTCGACCGGCAGGTAGCTGGTGGCAGTGGTTCAGTACGCTCGAGCTGGGATACACTGCGACAGGCTGGTGGAGCAGCCCGCTCTCTTTTGGTAGCGGCGGCGGCCAACGAATGGAAAGCAAACCCTGATGAATGTGCTACCGAGTTGGGGTTTGTAATCCACAAACCGTCCGGCAAAAAGTTAAGCTATGGTGAACTGGCCGATAAAGCAGCCCGGCTACCCGCCCCATCTGATGTGAAAGTAAAAAACCTGGATGAATTCAACCTTTTAGGAAAACGGATTAAAAATGTAGACAATAAGGCTATTGTTACCGGAAAAGCGAAGTATGGTATTGATACCAAACGGGAAGGTATGCTATATGCCATTGTGGAGAGGCCGCCTGCTTTTGGTAAAAAGCTAAAATCGTTTGATGATACGGAAACCAAAAAGACGCATGGTGTGAAAGATGTAATTTCCTTCGACAATAAAATAGCCATTCTGGCCGACTCTACCTGGGCAGCCAAAAAAGGGAGGGAAGCCTTGAAAGCAGAATGGGAGGATGATGGCGAACTGGAAAGCACTGCCGGGCACCTGGAAAAATTTAAGGCCATTTTAGCAGCCGAACCTGAAAAAAATATTCGAAAAGATGGCGATGTTAAAAGTGCTTTTTCTAAACCGCTGAAAATTATAGAAGGCACCTTCGAAGCTCCTTTCCTGCCCCATTCCACTATGGAGCCTATGAACTTTTTTGCTGATGTGAAAGAAAACAGTGTGGAATTATATGGGCCTACCCAAACGCCAGACAGGGCACGAAAAGCCGTTTCCGAACTGTTAAATATTCCTGAAGAGAATATTTCGGTAATGACCACGCGCATGGGTGGCGGTTTTGGCAGAAGACTAAAAACCGACTTTGTAACGGAAGCCGTACAGATTTCCCAGAAAGTTAAAGCACCTGTGCAGGTGATCTGGACGCGGGAAGACGACATGCAGGGTGGCATATACCGGCCTGCCGGCATGTATCATTATAAAGCGGGTATTGACGCACAAAACCGACTGGTAGCCTGGCACCTAAAGGCAACGGCTGTAAATTCTGGAAATGGCACAAGGGAAAATAATTTTCCTGCCGGCGCGGTGCCTAATTTTCAGGTGGATTTCACGAACCTGGAATCTCAGATAACCACTGGCGCCTGGCGGGCACCCAATCATAATTTTATAGCTTTTACAGAAGAGAGTTTTCTGGACGATATCGCCCATGCCATGCAGAAAGACCCTGTGGCTTTTCGACTCGAATTACTGGAACAGGCCAAGGCCTCACCCGCTGGTGAAGTAGCCTATGACATCGACCGGTATAAAAACGTGATCGAAACCGCAGCCGAAAAAGCTGGATGGGGTAAACCAATGCCCGAAGGGGTATTTCAGGGTTTTGGTTCCCATTTTTCATTCGGGTCGTATGTGGCTCAGGTAGCGGATATCCAGATGCGGGGCAGCAACTTTCGTGTGCTCAAGGTTACCTGCGTGGTCGATTGCGGCATAGTCGTGAACCTGAGTGGTGCTGAAACGCAGGTTGAAGGCGGAATTGTAGATGGCCTGGGGCATGCCCTGTATGGAGAACTGACTTTTGAAAATGGAGCTACGGCGCAAAAAAATTATGATAAGTACAGGCTGATCCGGATGAAAGATACACCTGAAATGGAAGTACATTTTATAAAGAGTACTGAAAATCCGCAAGGACTGGGCGAGCCTGGGCTACCTCCTATCGCGGCGGCTGTAGGTAATGCTATTTTCGCTGCAACAGGAAAAAGGGTCAGGAAGTTACCTTTCAGTCGTGCTGAATTAGGGTAAACTGAATTAGTTTGTCTCAGAACCATTCATTTCGTTATTAAAGTAAAACCGTTAACAGAAGCAGTCCTGTTGACGGTTTTTTAATGGCATTAGTATAATTATATTGTGCCCTTATAATAAAAAGTATAAATTCATAAAATTGATATTTTGTTACAGAAAAGGCGCTTATTTTTGAAGAATTAATTTCTTTTTCTGTCAAGAAGTTTTTAAAACGAGCGTTCTGATTTGTTTATCCAACTTGTAATTCACCTATCAGCACTGGTGAAGATAGCACAATCCGAACTTTTACTATACAAATTGGAAAAAGAGTAACCATTTGACGCGAAATTTTGATAGGTTAGCATACATTTCCGTATAGAATTTGCAGGTAGCTTCTTTGCCTTATTAAATGGTAAAGAATAAATTAAACCGTTTTGAAAAACATTGGGATAAAAAGCTAGCCAATGGCTGCTACATAATATTACGAATAATCAGGCTTGGCTTAAGAATCACCATTTGCGATATGACACCGAATAAAATAATACCGAATAAAATAATAATGATTGATGATGATTGGGATACCCTAACGCTGTATAGAATTTCAGTGAAAATGGAGAATCTTTCGGACAATTTTATCACTTTTGACAAAGTTCAGGAGGCTAAAAGCCATTTACTTGAATGCGCTACAGGAAAGGCAACCGCTCCGGCCTATATAATCGCGGACCTGAACATGCCCGATATTCATGGTTTTGAGTTTATTACTGAATTTGAGGCTGAATTAATGGATCGTTTACCAGGATGTAAAATTATCATTACCACCAGCTCGATCCGCGATAAAGATCGGGAAGAAGCTTTGGCCTTCCAGTCGGTGAAAGAGTTTATTCCCAAACCCATTTCCAAAGCAAAATTACTGGAGTTATTTAATTCTTAAACCGGCACTTCCAATTCAACCTCATCTTTTACCGTACGAATATAATCGCTGGGCAATACACCAAAAGTTTCTTTGAACTTGCCCGCGAAATAACCGTTATTGGAAAAGCCAACCGCAAAAGCTGTTTCTTTAATATTTTTAGAGCCTGCCAGTAACAACTCTTTTGCTTTCTCCATTCTCTTTTTCAGGATAAACTTATTAATGGTTATATCATTCAAAAGCTTAAATCCTTTTTTAAGCTTTTGTTCGTTGAGTCCAACCTTTCGTGCCAGTTCGGTAATAGTAGGTGGATCTTTCAGATTTACCACCAGAATTTCCTGGGCCGTTTTTATAAGCTGGGCATCGGCCTGCCTGAAAACAACCCGTTTTCCCGTGTCCTGCAAATCGTCTTCATACTGTTTAATCTGTAATGAAAATAATTCCAGCGCCTTACTTTCAAAAAAGATTTTTCTGGCCAGACCTTCCAGATCGTTGTGGTTTATTTCCTGTATCACAGCGGCAATAGACAAGCTGTAATTACTGGTATACAGAAATATATGATCGATGGTATTGGTGCCCCGAAACAAATCGGCCAGGTCGCCTGGTACAAATGACAGGTCACAGTCTATTTTCTTCAGGTATTCTTTTCGGTCTATTTCTAAAATATTGATGGTAAGCAGCTTACTGGCTGGAAAAGTAAATATCTCTAACTGATTGGCAGGATTGGCAGAAATGGAACCTTTTAAAGCATCAAGTTCATATTCTGTTTTACCAATATCCAGTGTATGCTTACAACTCCCTTGCTGGCAAAAAACAAACCGTACCATATCTTGCTGTTTGTCTTTGTAAACAATTTCGAGGTCTTCATTAAGCGTACAATGGATACTGAAAAGAGCAAGGCCATTTGGCACATTAATGCCCCGAATTTGTCCTTCTCCAGCCTCCTCTGAAATAGTCAGGCAAATTTCATCGCAAATTTTTATGCAACTACCCCCTAACCCTTCCCGCATCAGGTCTAAATTTTCCTCCAGATTGGTCGATGGTAAATATACTTTTTTCATAACCATTGTCAATTACAAGCGTCAAATACCTGACAATACAATTTTAAGCAAGCATTTGATCTTTTTAATAAAATTCTACATTCATTTAATCTCTCAAACTCTCTCCCACTCGCCCGATTTTTCTGACCGGAACAAAGCATCCAGTACTTTCATGTTAAAGAAGGCATCTTCTGTTGGCGTAGGTAAAGGTTTATTTTCACGTACAGCCCGCGAAAACGCCTCAAATTCAAGGATATACTGGTCTGTTGGATCGCTGGCAACTTTCCGTTTTCCCACACTATTGGTAATTGTTACCACCGCAGGTATATCACTGGACATGTTAAATGGAATCTGAATGGTGATGGTACCTCCCGAACCATTTACAATTACCCGCTGATAGGGAAACACCTGCGTGCCTACGGTGAATGTTGACCGCACATTTCCGAAATCCAGAATACCGGAACTTAGTATATCCGTATCAAAATCTGGATCGCGCTGTACCAGGCTTATTACCCGCTTGGGTTCGGCATCGAACAGAAAACGGCAGGACGATACCGCATAACATCCAATATCGAGCAGGGCACCGCCACCGGCTTCTTTGATGTTCCTGATATTATCCGGATTGGTATTATTGAATCCGAAAAATACATGCACAGCCTGTACTTTACCAATTTCCCGCATTTGAATCAGCTCCCGGGCATGTTGCCACTGTGGATGAAAACGGTACATAAAAGCTTCCATCAGTTTCACCCCTTTGTCCGACGCGTAATCGATACACTCGTGGGCTTCTTTGGCCGTAAGGGTAATGGGCTTTTCACAAATAATATGCTTGCCGGCATCGGCTGCTTTTTTAATCCATTCTGCATGCATATGGTTGGGTAAAGGAATGTATACGGCTTCAATGGCTGGGTCGGCCAGCAACTCTTCGTACGAACCGTAAGAACGATCGATGTGATACTGTTTGGCTGCCAAAGCGGCCCTTTCTCCTGAACGGGAGGCAATGGCAGCGATATTGATCAGCTCTGATTTCTGGACTGGAATAGCAATTTTCTTTTGAAAAAATCCTGAAACGCCCAGAATGCCTAACTGTAGGGGTTGCATAAGCTAAAGGGTTTTGTGGTTGTAAATATGTTGACGGCAAATTAATAGTTTTCCAGCCTTTATCCACCCTTTGTTGAAACTATTCTACTTCGGTTCGTCTTTTATTGCTTCGGTCCTCATCACGTTTTACCAGGGCATAAAAATTATCTTCCAGGGGCAGGTAGCCGTATTCGTAGCAAAAATAATACACGGTACCGGTTTTGGTAGTATAAATGTGGGTGAAGTACTTAAAATTAAAACCCTGTTCGGTGAGTTTACTTTTGGTTACTTTGGTAGTACCCTCCGGGGTCAGGGCTTCCAGAATTCTCCGGTTTTTGCGCAATACATGATTGATCTGCCGCACCAGATTATAGCTATCACGGTTCAATCGGTTATTATACGCGTTGCGGCAGGCATCGGAACAGAACTTTTTATCTACCCGACCCATAATTTTTTCCCCGCATTCCGGACAATTCCTGGTCATTCTTTTTTTACACGAATATAATAAATTATTCGTTTGCAAACGACTGCAAACACTTAATTTAATTCTTACTTAATAATAAATTTTGTTACAGCCAACAAGAACAGATCCTAAGGTTTGATGTAAACAATTTGGCCATGAAGTTGTTAAAATAGTATACAAACACTTTTTTTAACTTAAAAATCATCTAAAATATGAAATATTTAAGCATAATTTTATTTTTATTATTTTTTACAACGTTTGTATCAGGTCAGCAAAAAGAAGTGATTGACCGAACCTCTACTGATGCGGACCTGGACAATTCGCGGACTTACGCGATGGGTAGCAACGGCTACCAGGATCAGGACCAGGTTTGGGTCACTACCAATTCGTTACTAAATAATATGGTAAAAAATTCTATCGTATACGAATTTGATACCTACGGATTGGAAATGGACAGCCAAAACCCTGATATGGTGGTGAATTACATCATTTACGACAAAGCTTATGACGAGATCATAGGTTTCCGACCGCCATACCAAATAGAAAACGAAAACGCGCAGGACGAAAATATTCTGAACAAAATGAAAGACGGAAGCCTGATGATCAGCGTTATTGATACAGAAAGCAACAAGGCTGTGTGGGAAGGATTTGTGCTGGATGGACTTAATCCAGACGATGATTTAAGGGCACAGCAGCAAGACATACGCCAGGCGATATCGTCAGCGATAGCTTCCTATATGGCGAAGGTTAATTTTAAAGACGTACACAATAACCGCTTTGACGTGGCAACTGGTGCTAACTAGCAATTAGGTTTAATCAACGTTAGCGTAAATATTAGATAGTTTGAAGAAATTTGTGGAGCTTCCGCAAATTTCTTGTTTTTATCCCTACAGTAAAACTAACGCTTATTTGGCGAAAAGATATCAAATTATGAAACACAATTTCTATCTTCTTTACCTGCTTTTTTTTGTACAAATCACCCTTTTTGGCCAAACTGTTCCAACAACCTTATCGGAGGGCGCTCCGGCTTCGGCAGGGATGTCAGCTACCCAACTGAGTTTAATGGATGATGTAATCAATAGGTATATCGATAATAAATGGGTACCGGGTGGCGTGTTTTTGGTGGCCCGGAAAGGAAAAATTGTTTATTTTAAAAGCTTTGGCAACCGGACGGACCAACGAAGAGATGCATATGACAAAGATGATATCTTCCGCATCGCTTCCATGACCAAAGCGGTTACCACCGTCAGCATTATGCAGTTGTACGAACAGGGTAAAATAGGACTGGACGACCCGGTTTCCCGGTTTATTCCCGCTTTTATGGATATGAAAGTATTAAATACGGTAAATAAGGAAGATACAAGCTATACCATGGCACCTGCCAAAAGCCCGATTACTATTCGGCAGTTACTTACCCATACTTCCGGCATCACTTATGGCGATTCGCCTGAGTTGAGCATAGTATTTAAAAAGAATAAAATGATTAGTGGAGGTTTGTCCAACCCTGAAAGCACTTCCGAAGCCTATATCAATCAGCTCGCTGCCATGCCGCTGGCTTTTCAGCCTGGCGAAAAATATCAGTACGGCCTGAATATGGACGTGCTGGGCCGGGTGGTAGAAGTGGTTTCCGGCAAATCGCTCAGCACTTATTTCCAGGAAAATATTTTTGAACCCCTGGGCATGGGAAACACCTATTTTTATCTGCCCCGCAAACTTCAGAAAAATCTGGTGCCGGTTTACACCGAATCGGAGGAAGAAGGCCTTGTACTGGCAGAAGAAACAGCCACCAACAACCTGGATTACCCAACCAATCCTGATCATCCCTTTTATGCCGGTGGTGGCGGTTTGTCTTCTACGGCCTTAGACTATGCCATTTTCATTCAGGCGTTGCTGAATGGCGGCACCTATAATGGGAAACGCATACTGGGCAAAAAAACTATTGATGTTATGACTGCCGACCAGATGATCGCCCTGAACAACGAGGGCCAGGGTTTCAGCAAACGGCCGGGCGAAACCTATGGGCTGGGCTTTGCGCTGCTTACGGAAGAAGGCGCCGGTATCAATGCCAAATCGCCGGGCACTTACGAGTGGGGCGGTTATTTCAATACCAAATTTTTTATCGATCCCGCAGCGGAAATGATCTTTGTAGGTATGACTCAGATTGTTCCCTTCAGCCATGGTGAATTCTGGGACCGGCTCTATGCCATTATGTACGGCGCCATTGAAGAGTAGTAAAACTAGTTTTATGATATTTTCCTGATTACTTTCTTAAGCAGCGTTTAGCTAAAACTTTCTTAGCAAGTGATTATGGGCATGAGACCAGGGAAAAGCTGTGTAAAAGAGGGATTGATGAGGCTGTAAATATGCGGATTATTTATTGCCTAAGGGAAACGTACACAAAAAGAGAGTTCTAAAGTATCGAAATTTTTATCAGCGATATTGACGATAGCTTCAGCCCACTTTTGCTACAATAATTATATTTCATTTTTTCGGTAAGGAACTGTGAATAAATGAATATTATTTATCTAATACTAGTATTGATTATCTAATTTTAAGACTCTTTTCCAATTCTAAGACTTTTTTCC
The DNA here is from genome assembly GCA_041745535.1 of Cyclobacteriaceae bacterium. Classification (GTDB taxonomy): domain Bacteria; phylum Bacteroidota; class Bacteroidia; order Cytophagales; family Cyclobacteriaceae; genus JBGTIS01. The sequence goes on from JBGTIS010000389.1 coordinate 74,693, forward strand.
AAATCTAAAACTCATGACCCAATATGGGACATTCGGAAATGGTTATTAATCCTAAAATGGCCTTTTCCGTACATTTTTGAGGTTTTTATACCATGGTAAAGTAATTGCAAAATTACTCATAAAGCAATTAAATTAATTATGAATACTTTAATACATAAAACAGATCAATTAAAAAGCTATTCCTCTCTGGTGTACTTTTTCGATATGGAAGAGCTTACTATCTTAACCGAAATGTTAGAAGTGATACATTGCCAGAAAGGACAAATTATTAACCGGGATTGTCCGGTGCTGATCGTGAGTAACCAATCAGCATCTAACCACAAGCAGGCAAGAGCTGCCTTTAACCTGGAACAACCTACGCAGGAAAAGGGTTTAAATATTACAACGAAAGCAGATGGAATATGCTTTACCCTGGAAAAGAACAACTTGCAGGGGCTGCTTGAAAAGCATCCATTCCTGGCGATAAAACTAAATCAAATAGTAGATACGCAACTTACCTCCCTGGTGCTTGCCACTAATTAACCTGACAACAAATAAAAAAGAATTACATCTTATTGCCCCTATTACAACTTATCTTTTATAAGCGAAGAAGTTATTATAGCGTACCTTCTCACAGGTTTTCAGATACCGGACAGTGCTTATAAAATATCTTCGCGTCTACATCGTAAGACTCAAATTTAGCCTTATCCATCATGGAATGCAGGGCATCGTAAAAGCCAATGATGAAATAACCGGAAGGGTTCAGGCTTTGGTGAAACTGCTCTATCAACCGGGCTTTGGCGATTGCATCGAAATAGATCATCACATTCCGGCAAAAAATAATATCAAACTGCTGATCCATTTTTTGAGTAATCAGGTTATGGAAGTCAAAAGTGACATGCCGAATCAGGTTAGGGTCTAATATGCCGTGATCATCATCTGCTTTCTGGTAATATTTATGAAAATCGCTAAATGGCCGGTAAGCCGCGTAATTATTCGCATATTCAGTTAGTTTGAGTTTGTGGTACTTTCCTTCTTTGGCTGTTTCAATCGCATCCAGATTCATGTCAGTAGCTAGGGCCTTGGCTTTGTGTAGCAGCCCGGCTTCTTCCAGTACGATACCCATAGTATACACCTCTTCTCCGGTAGAACAGCCCGCATGCCAGATATTAATTACCTCTTTATGAGCCAAATCCGGAAGCACCCTATCTCTTAAAGCTCTCCACAATACCGGATCGCGAAACATAGCCGTAAGCCCTACCGATACTTCGTTCATAAAATTATGGATAAAATTACTGTCACGCAGCATCTTCACCCATAGTTCGTGTATTGATTTTAACTTGAATACCGAGATACAACGAATGACTCTCCGTTTCAGAGATTTAGGTTCATAACATGTAAAATCTACGCCATATCGTTTCAGGATCGCATGGGTGAGTGCGTTGAGTTCTTCGTCTGAAATACTAATATTCATGAGTTTTTGTTATGGAAAGCACTCTTACACTAAAGTATCTTCAGCATCTAATAGCAATACAATAATCTTGTAAACTTTATCTTCAAGGCTTTTAATGCCTGTAAAGGTGGTTCTAAAACACTTCTTTTCTCCATTGCTTTTTATAAAATACAGATGCGTTTCGCGAAACCCTCCTTCTTGTATCAATGTCGGAAAAAGCATCTGGGTTTTTTCTTGCGATTCGGGAGTAAGCAGTATATTGAAATCTTTTCGAACCACTTCTAATTTTTTATATCCCAACAAATTGATAAAGATATCATTGGTAAGTTTGATTTTTGAATCCACATTGATTTCCATCAACGGTACTGAACTGATCAAAGCATGCATACTACCCATTAAATCCTTTTGTTTTTCTTTTTCATGCGTTGTAAACTGAGCTAGCAACATGACTTTATTAGGATTGCCATGCAGATCAAAAATTGGGCAATAGGTACCGATTAGCCACATCTCTTTACCTGCTTTGTTCAGGTTCTTAAATTCTCCGGAAAAGCTTTGCCCACCCCGGAGGCCATCCCACATCATTTGGGTCTGAGGTTTCTTTTTTTCTACTTCGGACAGGAGGAGGGTATAGTTCTTTCCAATTAAATCGTCTCTTTCAAATCCGTTGATACCAAGGTAAAGCTCATTTACATCTGTAATATTACCTTTCAGATCAAACTCAACCGTAGCGATGGTCATTTCAATGGCTTTCAAATGACTGGTGAGTTCGGCTTCTTGCTTTTTGGATGCCAATTGCAGTTCTTTTCTATCTGTAATATCCTGGGCTAAAAGAAGCGCCTTGCTAACTTCGTTGTGTGAATCTTTCACTAAAGTAATTGAGGCATTCAACCACACAGTTTTTCCATTTCTGGTCAGGGTTTTATAATCGTCTGACTGTCCATTGTTTTCTATGACGCTTTTCCAAATATCATGGGTTCCGTCCTTTCCTAAAAAGAGCCTGTAAGTTTCATTTTTTATTGCCTTCTCATCGAAGCCCAACAAGTTCAGTAAGGCTGTATTGGCCTTGGTGATATTGCCTTCTTTATCAAACTCAGCCGTAAGTAATGTGGCGTCGATGGCATGAAACACCCCGTCCAGTTCCATCTGTTTGCGCTGCACCTCCTCCTGCGTGGCTGAAAGCTCTTCCACGTTCCGCCGCATTTCTTCCTCTCGTGATTGGAGCTCGATGGTAAGCTTTTGTGATTCTTCCAGCAATTGCTGGGTATGCGCATTCGTTTTTACCGAAGCTACAGCTGAAGCAATGTTTTCTGCCACTTTGTGTAAAAAATCCATCTGGTGGGCTTCCAACTTCTGGAAAGAAGCCAGTTCCACTGCCCCATAAACCATATCTTTGACTTTCAGCGGGATGATGATCAGATTTCTAGGCGGCGCATATCCCAATCCGGAAGTAATGCGCACATAGTTCTCTGGTACTGTGGTATGGTAGATACTGTCTTTTTCCAGAATGCACTGCCCGAGCAAACCCTGCCCGGCGTATACTTTCTTTTCCAGAAACTTTTGCTTTTCATAGGCATAGGCCGCCATAAGTTCGAGATATTTTTCACCTGAGACCTCTTCCTGTTCCATAAACAAGCCGCCCTGATTGGCGCCTACATATTTTACCAGGTTGCCAATAATTTGATTGCTGAGTTCCTGGAGGTTTTGCGTATCACTTCTAAGTATTTCCGAAAATTTGGCCATCCCTGTTACCACCCAGTTTCGTTTTTTCTCCTCTTCCTCGATCTGCCGCATTTTTATGCTCATCTCATACAGTGCTTTTCCCAAAGTATCTTCACTGTCAATCTGTAGTCCGTCAATATCCTCTCCTTCACCTATTCTCCGTACATATTCAGTAGCCGAATTAATCCTTTGTACCACCCGATTGATATTATCGTTGATGTTACTATACATATCCTGACCCTTTACAGCGATAGGCGCATGCAACTTGCCTTCTGCCAATGCACTGATCGATTGTAAGATCTCTCTTTCCTGCTTGTGTATAATTCTAAGCATGAAAAACAGTAAAGCCAGAGAAGTAAGCGCTATTCCAGCCAGGATGAAAGATTGGTATGGATAATTTATAAAAGCAAAAATACCACCTCCCAGGTTAGTCAATATTAAACCAACAAGTAATAATCGCGCTTTACTATTCATCCACTTTTTCTTTTTCATAATTCAACCTATAATGCCTTTTCTGTCAAATTGTATTTCATAAAATAGATTAAGCATGACAGCACACATGTACTCATAAAAGCTATCAGCTTGGGTTCAACAACCACTCTTTGACCAAAAATGGGATAACGCATTACCTGCTGCTCTCTATCTTTTTAATTAAACTCATAAATTTTTCAGTAAACTTCCAGAAGAACCGCGGACGTAGTTGGAGGTTATCCTTAAACAGAAATTTGGTATTAGCGGAAAAAAAACAGGCTGAATTTGTATTGCCGTTATAAAAATCCTGATTGATAATGCGCTCAATTTCCTGGTAAGTGGTTCTGGTTAAATGAGGTACTCCTCCATATACCTTTATATCGAAGAAATTAGAAAATTCGGTAATTACCGAAGCAGATAAAATATTGTCAATTTCTTTCAAAAAAGCCTCTTCCAACAAGGACCGATCGTTGAGGTTATTATTTTTTGGAAAACTTGTATGATACAAGGTATCACACTCTTTCGCATTAAATACCAAATAGCTTTTTCCTGCTAATTCCCCAATAATTTCGGTAGTAACTAAGGTCAATTCCCCTTCTTGTTTTATTCCGGCACTTATCGCTGACATTTCTCTCGATAACGAAATATCGGTCATTTCAATAGAAATATCTTGTTTCAGGATAGATGAAAACGATTGGGCAGCTCTTTCAAACCCTGTGTTGATCAATTGCTTAGCAATATCTTTTTCCATATCGGTAAAAAAACTCATGATATTATTATTTAGATAATACTCCTTTATTCTGGCTGCTCATAGATACTCTGAAAATGGCATTTACAATGGTGGCTACGTTAAGAACGAGGCATACATTGCCATTGCCCAATATGGTAACTCCGCTAATAAACTTTACCGTTTCCACAGGTTTCATGAGCGGTTTTTCAACAATTTCTTTCTGTTGTAAAAGCTTATCCACCACAAATCCTACGGTACGGTTATTATGCGAAACGATTACAATATGCACCTTTAATTCAGGGTGTAAAGAATCGTAGCTATGTTGCAACATATTCGTATTGCTAACCTGCGCGTTCATGTCAAATAAATCTTTTAGAAATACAATGGAGATGGTTTTACCCAAATGGGTAGCTACCAGTCCGTTGCCCACTTTGTGAATAGCCGACTTATACAATGAAACTACCGCCTGGGTATAGGATAGAGGAATAGCATACTCTACTTTATCAAGCTCGAAGAGCAGGGTTCCTTTCACTGCCATAGAGGAAGGCAGCAGCAGACCAATTGTGGTACCTTCTCCAATTTTGGTATTCACATAAATGTTTCCTCCAATTGAATCCAATGCCTTTTTTACCACATCCATGCCTACTCCCCTGCCTGAGATAGCATTCACCTGATCTACCGTTGAAAAGCCCGGCTCGAAGATGTACATGATGACGTCCTGCTCCGAAAGTTGGTTGGCCAATTCGGGCATTACCAGTCCTTTGCTAATGGCCTTTTGCCTGATTTTTTCTACATCTATGCCCTGCCCATCGTCTTTAATTTCTATAAGCACCGCATCGCTGTCGTTGCGGGCGCTCAATGTAATGGTTCCTTCCTTAGGTTTACTGGCTTTCTCCCGTTCCAGAGGTTTTTCAATGCCGTGACCTACGCAATTGCGGATCAAATGGATAAGCGAGTCACTTATGATTTGTAGAATATTCCGGTCAATTTCTGTGTCGGTGCCTTCCAGCTTGAGTGTCACTTTTTTCTGTTCAGTTGTTGCTGCATCGCGAACTACCCGGTGGAACTTATTGAACAAAAAACCCACCTGTACCAGGCGTACATCCATCACTGAGTATTGCAGGTCGGAAGAAATGCGGTTCAGCCGTGAATATTCGTTGGAGGCGTGTATGCCTGCGTGAGAAGCAATAATGCGATCCCTTTCAATAATGAGTTCACCTACCAGGTTCAGCAGGTTATCCAGTTTAGGGACAGGCACCTGCACCAGATCGGAAAAGGAGATTTTATTTTCCACTACTTCACTTTCAATGACAGTACTTTGATTTTCTTCAGGCGGATAATTTTTTGGTTCTTCGATAGGGGAACCTACTTCTTCTGCTTTATCAAGTGTAGTTCCAGAAGAAGTTTTAGCTTTAGAAGTACTTTTAACTTGTATATCTTTTAGTTGCGCATCCGCGGCTTTTGTATTTTTCCCTTCTTTGGAATCTACGTTTTTCTTTTTCCGAATGATGGTTCTCTTGGCGGCAGGCTCTATCGGGGCTGCCATTGTTTGTTGTTTTACCGCCTCTTTCCCGGAAGAAACATTTCCTTCTTTTGTGTTTCTGATTAATACCTCCAGCTTTGTTTTTATGCCTTTGTACTTCACCTCCTTACCATTTTTCAGCGATTCAATGAGCCCGCCCAATACGTCGATGGCTTTGAAGACGCTCTCAAACAACTCATCGGTAAGCATGATGTTGCCATCCCGTATTTCCCCAAACAAATCCTCAATCACATGCGCCATTTCACCTATCTGGTGAAAGCCCATGCCCAAGGCATTTCCTTTCAAGGTATGGGTAATTCGGAAAATAGCATGAATCGCTTTATGGTCAGAAGCGTCCTTTTCAAGCTGGGTAATCAGCCTGTTTAGTTCCTCGTAATTATCTAACGCTTCCGCTAAGAAAATTTCTTTATACTCTTCTTCTTTGGATTTCATACCTTAAGAATTTTTTATCATGACAAGCAACTAACCAGAAAGCCGGGTATTTCGTGTAATTTCACTATTCGTTTGGCAGCGCCTGCTTCCCAGGCATTTTTAGGCATACCGAACACCACTGATGATTGTTCGTCCTGGGCAATGGTAAATCCCCCGCTATTTGATATCGCCTTTAAGCCTTCAGTACCATCTTTCCCCATACCAGTAAGAATTACGCCAATGGCTTTTTTTCCAAAAGTGGCAGCTACCGATTCAAACAAACAATCCACTGAAGGGTAATTGAACTCTTTGAATGTTCTTTTTGAAAAGGTAACAAAAGGATCCCCTGAAATCGGATGCTTATTTATCTTCATATTGCTGTGCCCGGGAGCCATATAAATTGTACCTCCCCGGAGTATGTCGCCCTTACGGGCTAGTTTTACTGGAAGCGGGGTACTGTTATTGAGCCTTAGCGCGAATGACTCCAAAAAGCGTTCGGGCATATGTTGCGCGATCACTACCGGTACCGATAGGTTGGTGGGTAATTTATTTAAAATTGCCTCGATGGCTCCAGGCCCTCCGGTAGAGGCCCCGATAGCGATAATATCATAATTGAGCTGCTGCCCGAATGTATGATGGTGATTGTTATTTCTATTTACTTTTTGTTTGATCAGAGAGGCCACATTGGTAGCGGCGGCGGCTTTCACCATGGCCAAAAGCGGATAGTTACCTTGCTTCAACTGGGTAGCTATGTTTTCTTTGGGTTTATCCACAAAATCGAAAGCTCCGGCATGCAGCGCATCGAACACTTTAGGATCAGTTTTTTCCAAGGCGCTCAGCACGATTACCGGAGTTAGCATCTCCTTCATAATCCGTTGTACTACATACAACCCATCGTATTCGGGCATTACCATGTCGGTAATTACTACATCAGGCTTGTGCATGCGTACTTTCTCAATGCCATCCTTCCCATTGTTCGCTGTGTCAACCACTTCTATTTTCGGGTCGCGTCGTAGCAAATCGGAAATAAGAATACGCATTAAGCCCGAATCTTCAATGAGCAGGGTTCTGATCTTTTGGCTCATGCTAATTTCAGGCTTTGGCAAGCACCGCCAGCAATTTTTCACTTGTAAAAGGCTTTACGATATAGTCGAGTGCCCCCAAGCTCATGCCTTCATTAATCACCGATTCCTGCCCTACGGCACTAATCATCACTACTTTTGCGGAAAGTCCCTCCTCTTTATATACCTTCAGAATATCAGTTCCGATCATATCGGGCAATATATTATCCAAAGTGATAATATCCGGTTGCAGGTCAAACGCCATGTCAATCGCTTCTTCACCGTTGGAAGCCTGACCTACTACCTTATAACCGCCTTCTTCCAGCGCATCTTTGATCACCGTTCTCATATACAGTGAATCATCTACAATCAATACATTTTTTCCCATTGTTTGGAAAGTTTAGTTAAATAATATGTTTATATGATGGTGTGCTTACCGCTACGCTACCGTTTTCGGTGTAAAAACGGGCTGTTCTGCTTACTGATCCTCCTACGTCCATACCTGCCATGTAAATCCTGTTTTGTAAAAGCTGTTTTACCACAGCAGCTATGTTGTTTTTACCTACCTGTAAGTGATCGCCCGCGAATAAATTAGCTCCCCCTACGACCTTAGCCCGCAAGCTTGTGTGGCTTCCCTTTATTTTCATCCTTGTTATCAGCGATTCTACAGCAAAATCGGCATAGCTAGACATGGATATTCCGTTGTTTTCGTTCATCTCCATAATCTTCGGCAACATGATGTGAGCGCCCCCTCCTATTTTATGAATCCGGTCGTACAGAAACAATCCAATACACGAACCCAATCCAAAGCAGGTGATTATCGTAGGTTTAGCAAATACCTTGATCTCTCCGATATTTAATGGGTGTTCGGTTTTTTTTTGTTTGGTTTCTGTCATGGCTCACAATTGTAGGTTTAGTAGGGCATTATTCTCCGACAGCCTGTTCAGTAAGTTGCTCAACTTTGGCTTTTTATACTGCTCCTACGGTACTTTTTTGAATAGTATTGTTGATTTCCTGCTCACTCATTACTTTAAAAATATCGATCAGGATAATAAGCCTGTCATCCCGTTTCACTATTCCCTTGATATAATTTTGCTCTACTGAACTATCATGCACAATATTTACTGTTTCGTCGATATCACTTTCTGATACAGTGAGGGTGTTAGGTACTTCTTTTACCAGAATACCAATCTTGAAATCTTCGCTTTCAACCACCAAGGTATAATTATTGGAACTGTTCAGCTCAGTAGCTTCCGAATTTCGAATACCAAACTTCTCTTTCAGATCAACAATGGCGATGATATTTCCCCGGATATTAGCCACACCTTTTACATAAGAAGGTGTTTGTGGCATTTTGGTGATATTGGGTGTAAGCACCACTTCCTTAATCTGATCAATATGCAATCCGTATTCCTCGCTGCCTTGCTTAAACACAATAAGCTGAAAGGAGTTAAGTACACGTTCATCTTTGGTTTTAGTACGGGAGGCCAAAGTTTTCTGACTATTTTCCATTGGATTTGATTTTGATATTTGAAAACTATCGCACAGTTTGTATTTGGCAGCCAAATGTTTACTGCTAACCATCTGTGCAATAATTATTTACTTTTTGCTTTACCGTTTTTGTCCTGCAAGCCAGTCAGCTTAAACTGATTTACTCCTGCTTGTAGTTCAGCGGCAATTTCAGAAAGCTGATTACTTGACCTGGTAATATCGTCCATGCTGCCATTTAACTCTTGTGAAGAACTTGCCACCTGTTGCGTACCTGCTGCCGTTTCTTCCGCTACTACTACGATTTGCTCTATGTTTTTTACCACTGTGTCAATCGAGGATTTTTGCCCTACAGTAGCCTCCTTTATTGCTTTGGAGAAGGATAGTGTTTCATCGCTTGATCTGGCAATTTCCTGGAAGATTGTCTCAGCTTCCCTGGAAGCTTTATTTCCTTCTTTTACACTTCCTGCCATATTTTCAATAGCCTTGCCTGCAGATTGGGTATCTTTTTGCACATCGCTGATGATTTTCTCAATATCTACCGCGGATTTTCTTGAACCTTCGGCCAATTTTCGGATTTCTTCCGCCACTACGGCAAATCCACGTCCTGCATCACCGGCACGGGCAGCTTCTATAGCGGCATTCAGTGCCAAAAGGTTGGTTTGCGCGGCAATATCTGTAATCACGTTCAAGGTTCTTCCGATCTCCTCTGCCCGCTGTGTCAGGATACTGATAGACTCAGAAGTAAGATTGGCAGAGTCACTGATGCCTGTCATGTTTTCCACCAGCCTACTGATTATTTTCAAGCCTTCTTCACAGCTTTTTTGTCCTTTTTCCGCTACCATGTTGATGAGTTCAGACTTGCTTTCCATTTCTTCGGAAGTTTGTAACACCTCATTCACCAATTTGGATGATTCATCGGTTCTGGAAGCCTGATCTTGTGCGCCTTTGGCCATTTGTGAGATGGCAGAGGCTACTTCGTTGGTATTTTTTTTCATACTCTCACTCTTTTCAAGCATTTTCACAGAAGAATTAGCCACCACATCGGCATTTTCACCAATGCTAGATAGTAAATTGTTAAGATTATCCACCGCGGTGTTAAGAGATTTCGCCATATTGAGGATGTCACCCTTTGCCTGCATCTCAAACTTTTTGGTAAGATCGCCATTGGCCATCTCAGTGATAATGGCATTGAATTCCAACACCGGGTCGGCAATAGATTGCAACAAAAGATTAATAGAATCAACCAGCGACTTCCAGGCTCCCTTAGAGTCCGCCAAATTCAAGCGGGCATTCAGATTCCCCTCATCACCGGCTTTCCTTACCACATTATTTACATCTTCAATGAATTCTTTAAGCGTATCTCTTAATTTAAGATTGTCTTGAATCATTTGACCTAAATCACCATCAGAAGAAATCTTAATATCCGCGTCAAAGTTTCCTTCCCGTAATTGTCCAACGAATGCGCTTACAGCTTTCAGTGCCTGTGTAAATTCAGTAATATCTTTCGCGTATTTCACTACTTTAAAAGGAACTCCATTCATGTCAAAAATCGGATTGTAAGAAGCTTGTATCCATACTTCTTTTCCTCCTTTCCCGATCCGCTTGAACTCTCCTGTTTCAAACTGTCCTTCATTCAGCTTTTTCCAGAATGTCTTGTATTCCGAGCTGTTTTTATAAGTCTCCTCTACAAAAATACTGTGGTGCTGCCCCTGTATTTCTTCCAATTGGTAACCCATGGCATTCAGGAAATTATCATTGGCCTTGATGATGGAGCCATCCAGGTTGAACTCAATCACTGCCTGGGCTTTGCCTATCGCATTCATCTGTCCCTTGTAATCAGCGTTTCTAATTTTATCATCGGTAACATTGTTTGCCAGTTTAACCACTTTGGTTACGCTACCTTTGGCGTCTGCGATGGGCGTATAGTTGGCCAGTAACCAAACATAGGAGCCGTCTTTGGCAACGCGGTTGAATTCGCCAGTTTGGGGCTTCCCAACTTTCAAGTCCTTCCAGAATTGCTGATACTCCTCAGATTTGGCAAACTCCTCACCTACAAACATTTGGTGGTGCTTACCTTTTATTTCCGCCAGTGTATACTGCATTGTTTGCAGAAAAAGATCATTTGCTGTAATAATTGTACCATCCGCTTCAAATTCAATCACTGCTGAAGTAGTATTGATGGCCTTCATTTTTGCCTCCATTTCAGCCTGTAAGGCTTTTAATTCCTCTAATTGCTGGAGCAACTGTGCCTCTTCTGCCTGTAAGGTAGCATTTCCTTTTGCTTGTTGATGCCCGTTGGTTTTTTTGTTACCTTCAAGCGCTGTTGTTACCTTCTCCGCGTTTTTTCGCTGTGCCATTTTTTTATTCGATTAAACTTATTTAATTTATTTTCATCCATATTTAGTACATCGTTGTTGGTGCCGACAGCTTCCAAATTACTTTTTTGATACATGCTGCTGGCAGTTTAAGCTATTTCAGGGCATTTTTCATATGTTTGGCCACGATACTGAAATTCAGTTCGTTTAGACCTTTTTCTACCCAATGCGCATACTTTTTACGCGAATTTTTCCAGTGTATTTTACCGAATTATCAAACATCATAAGCCGGGGAAAGACTTGATTTTACTCTGTCGACGGATCACATCACGATACCTTCATGCTGAATTTGGTAATTATTATGATTTCTATTATAGATATGTAATTCTAAAAAAATTTTATACTGAAAAAATATATTAACATTCAAAAAATGGTAGCAACCTTATTTGAAGCACATTGACAATAAGACTGTAACTTATTATTTAATCCTAAAATTAAACCAGCTTAATCTGAAAAAATAACACACAAAATTAATAACCTTACATAAGTAGGTTAGGTATAATATTTTCCTGATCATCCTTCTCTAATGTATTTTCACGGGATATAAAAAGTTAAAAGATTGGTGTATGATTTTAAAGCAAAAAACTGCCTTAGATGAAAAGACCTGTTATCGAAAGAGTATTTACAGTTGAGGAAAAATAAACCTTAAATTTAATGAGTAAAGCTGAAGGAGCGCTAGCTGAAAGCAGTTAATTCCATTGTAGCAAATTTTTTAATTGCCCCTTTACCAATCCTGTAATTCTTACCAAAATTTATATATTTGGGGGCTTATTCGCTTTCCGCATTACGAAAACTTAGTAAACCCTGATTCTGTGCCTCTACTTATTGTCCTTGCCGGTCTTGTTGTTCTGATTCTTCTTATCGGCTATTTTAAACTTGACACCTTTATTTCTTTTATTTTAGTTTCTATCGGCATCGGATTGGCCGAAGGCATGTCGCCCGGTACCATCTCTACCGCCATTCAGAAAGGCATCGGCGATACACTGGGTTTTCTGGTAATTATTCTGGGGTTTGGTGCCATGCTGGGCAAGCTGGTAGCCGAAAGTGGCGCCGCCCAGCGCATCACTAATAGCCTGATGCAAAAGTTTGGCGATAGATATATTCAGTGGGCTTTGGTACTTACCGGATTTATTGTGGGCATTCCCCTGTTTTACTCGGTTGGATTTGTGATTATGGTACCGCTGGTGTTTACCGTAGGCGCCATTACCCGCTTGCCGCTACTGTATGTAGGGTTGCCCATGCTCGCAGCCTTATCGGTAACGCATGGCTACCTGCCGCCCCATCCCGCGCCTTCCGCGTTGGCCAATATTTATGGGGCCGACCTGGGTACTACGGTTATTTACGGACTCATTGTGGCGGTTCCGGCTATTATTCTGGGCGGACCTGTTTTTTCCAGTACATTGAAAAAATACAATCCCAAACCCATTAAAGAGTTTTACGACGATCGAATCCTTACCGATGAGGAAATGCCCAGTCTTTTTACCAGCATTTTCACGGCACTTTTGCCTGTTTTGCTGCTGGCACTCACCGCTTTGCTCAAAATATGGGTGAGCGAAACTTCCGCCATTGGCAAAGTTTTATCTTTTATCGGCGATCCTATTATTGCCATGCTGATTACCGTGCTGGTAGCCATTTATACATTAGGCCTTCGGCGAGGCAAAACCATGAAAGAAGTGAGCAGTTCACTGGGTGAAGCCATCAGAAGCATTGCTGTTATTTTATTAATTATTGCCGGAGCCGGCACACTGAAGGAAGTACTGGTAGTAAGTGGCGTAAGTGATTACATTGCCGCGATTTTACAAAATATCCCCATTTCACCGCTGATTCTGGCCTGGGGCATCGCGGCCATTATCCGGGTTTGTGTGGGTTCAGCCACCGTAGCCGGACTTACCAGCGCGGGCATTGTGCTACCGCTGATCGCGCAAACCAGTGCCGACCCAAACCTAATGGTGCTGGCTACCGGGGCAGGCAGCCTGATGTTTTCGCATTTAAATGATGGGGGTTTCTGGCTGTTTAAAGAATATTTTAATCTTACCGTAGAACAAACGCTTAAAACCTGGTCGGTAATGGAAACTATTGTATCTATAATCGGCTTAATTGGTGTATTAATTATAAATTTGTTTATTTAACCTAACACCCGCTTTTATGGAAACCATTGATGCTGACAAAAAAATTGAAGAATTAAAACTGAGTCTCCCTCCCGCGCCTAAACCCATGGGTGTATATGTGCCTTTTTTGCAGGTAGGCAACCTGGTGTATGTGTCCGGACATGGCCCTATTCTGGACGACAACAAACTGATTATTGGAAGAATAGGAAAAAAATTAAGCAAGAAAGAAGGGAAAAAAGCAGCCCGGCAGGTAGGCCTGGCCATTCTTTCCACCCTGAAAACCAGTCTGGGCAGCCTGAATAAAATCAAACGGGTGGTAAAAGTCCTGGGCATGGTAAATGCTTCCAAAGATTTTAAAGCACATCCTTTTGTAATTAACGGCTGTAGTGAATTATTCGCGGAAGTATTTGGCGAAGAAAATGGCATTGGTGTAAGAAGCGCCGTAGGCATGGGCTCTTTGCCCGACAATATTCCGGTAGAAATTGAAGCGATTTTTGAACTAAAAGAAGCGTAACATGGAAACCCATTCCCCCTCCCCTTGGTACGAAATCAGTAACATCGATCAGATTGATTCGCCGGCTTTGGTAGTTTACCCGGAAAGAATCAATTATAACATTGATCATATGATCCAGATAGCGGGCAGTCCTGAGGTATTGCGACCGCATGTTAAAACCTATAAAATGGAAGAGATCGTACGCATGCAAATGGCCAAGCGAATCCGGAAGTTTAAATGTGCTACAATTTCTGAAGCGGAAATGCTGGGCAATGCCGAAGTCGACGAAGTGCTGCTCGCCTATCAGCCGGTAGGCCCTAAAATACAACGTCTGGTTGAAATTGTAAGGCATTTTCCTAACACAAAATTCGCGGCACTGGTAGACCATCAGGAGGCAGCTACCGCGATGGCCCACGTGTTTCATCAGGTAGGTCAGAAGCTGAATGTGTTTCTTGATTTGGATGTCGGCATGCACCGCACTGGTGTTCCTGCCAACGACCAGGCCGTTACCTTGTATCTATTTTGTAAACAATTAAAAGGCATACAACCCGTAGGCCTGCATGTATACGATGGCCATATCCGGGATACTGACTTACAAGTGAGAAAAGCCAAATGTGAAGCAGGTTTTAAAATGGCGGAAGCCCTGGCGCAAAGAATTACTGAAATAGACAAAAAAAGGCCAATATTGGTGGTAGGGGGCACCCCAACTTTTCCTATCCATGCCCAACGCCAGGGCGTGGAATGCAGTCCGGGTACCTGCCTCCTCTGGGATTGGGGTTACCACCAGGCATTGCCTGAGCAGACTTTCCAGTTTGCTGCTCTGGTGATTAGCAGAGTAATTTCTAAAACAGAAAATAACCTGATTTGTACCGACCTCGGCCATAAAAGCATCGCCTCCGAAAATCCTCATCCCCGTGTTCACTTTTTAAATTTACCCGATGCCAAAGCTGTTTCTCAAAGTGAGGAACACCTGGTGCTGGATGTGGGTAACAATGAGAAATTTACCATAGGACAGGTGCTGTATGGCGTACCCATTCATATTTGTCCGACGGTGGCTCTCTATGGAAAGGCCTATATCATAGAAAACCAGACCATGAAAACCATCTGGCAGGTAGCAGCCAGAAACAGAATGATCACGATTTAATGAACAAAGTACCTTATTTAATTTTTTGAAATACCAAACATATGCTGATAGTAGACGCGCACCTCGATTTGAGTATGAATGCCATGGACTGGAACCGCGACCTGCGGCAATCGGTGTACCAAATCCGCGAGCGGGAAAAAGGGATGAACGACAAACCCGGCCGGGAAATGGGCACAGTAGCTTTTCCTGAAATGCGGCAGGCCAACATTGGGTTGTGTGTGGCTACCCTGATCGCCCGCTATGTAAAACCGGCTAATCCGTTACCGGGTTGGTTTTCGCGACAGCAGGCCTGGGCGCATACCCAGGGGCAACTGGCCTGGTACCGGGCTATGGAAAACGAGGGCGAACTGGTGCGGATTACCGACATCCCTTCTTTAGAAAAACACCTGGCTTCGTGGAATAATAAAAAAGACAATAACCATCCGATTGGTTATATCCTAAGCCTGGAAGGGGCCGATTCCATGGTGGATATGGGCTACCTGGAAAAAGCGTATGAACAGGGCTTACGTGCCCTGGGTCCTGCCCATTACGGCCCGGGGGTGTATGCTTTCGGAACCGATTCTACCGGTGGCATGGGAGCGAAAGGACAGGAACTGCTCAAAAAAATGGAAGCACTCAACATTATTCTGGATGCCACCCACCTGTGCGACGAAAGTTTCTGGGAAGCGATGGATCATTTCCATGGACCGGTGTGGGCCAGCCATTCCAATTGCCGGACACTGGTAGACCACAATAGGCAGTTTGCCGATGAGCAGTTGAAAACACTGATCAGCCGGGGCGCGGTAATCGGTGGCGTGCTGGATGCCTGGATGATGATTCCCGGCTGGGTAAGAGGGAAATCCACACCCCAAAATATGAACCTGTCGCTGGCGCATGTCATCGATCATTATGACCATATTTGTCAGCTGGCCGGTAATTCGCTGCATGTGGCCATTGGCACCGATCTGGATGGGGGTTTCGGCAAAGAGCAAAGCCCGGCTGATATGGATACCATTGTAGATTTACAGCAGTTGCCTGAATTGTTGAGCAAACGCGGCTATATCCCGGAAGATATTGAAAATATTATGTATGGCAACTGGATCAGGTTTTTGAAAAATGCCTGGGCTTAACAATGAATCAATAATTGTTAACTACATCTTGTAAATCATAACATTAATATTCATGCCTGCTCCAACGGACGCGAAAACAAGGGTATCCCCTTTATTTATTTTGTGCGTATTCAACTGATTTTTTAATATCAGATCCAATAAAGTGGGTATGGTAGCTACCGATGAATTGCCCAGCCACGCGATGGTCATCGGCATGATGTTTTCAGGCACATCAGCTATATCATAAAGGTTATAGAGTCTTTTTAATATGGCATCATCCATTTTTCCATTAGCCTGATGGATGAGCACTTTTTTAATTTCGCTCAGATGAATATTACTCTTTTCAAGGCAGTCTTTTATCGCCTGAGGTACTGTTTCAAGGGCATATTGATAAAGCTTTCGCCCATTCATCTTTAAAAAAATATCATCCCTATTTCCATTGTCAGACTTATATGATTTGCCCATATATAGCATTTGGGAATATAAAAAGGTATCTGAGCGTGTTTTATGGGCAAGTATTCCAATGGGATCATCGCACTTTTTGGCTTCCAAAACCACAGCGCCAGCACCATCGGCATACAACATGCTGTCTCTGTCATGCGGATCGGAAACTCTGGATAGCACATCTGCCCCGATAACCAGTATCTTTTTCGCGTCTCCTGATTTTATAAAATAATCGGCCTGAATAATGGCCTGTAACCAACCCGGACAGCCAAAAGGCAGATCATAAGCTATCGCATAGGGGTTTTTTATTTCTAAGTTGTGCTTTACGCGAGCGGCCAAACTGGGTACCATATCTGACCGATTGTTGTCAATTTTTACATCGCCAAAATTATGGGCGACAATGATGTAATCTAACGCTTCTTTATCAATATTGGCCGACTTGATAGCTTCAATAGCTGCGTAATAGGCAATATCAGAGGTTACCAAATCATCTGTAACGTGGCGCCTTTCCGCAATCGTGGTAATTTCCAGAAATTTATCAATTATTTCCTGATTTGTTTTTTCCAGGTTTTTTCCGTCTGTATCGTAAAATTGATTGGTAAGAAAATCTTCATTTCTAATAAGTTTTGAAGGGATGTAATTTCCAGTTCCTGTAATTACACTGTAGATCGTCCTGTTCATATTTATTGTTTATATTTATTTATTTTACCGCCAAAATGGTTTGGCTAGCCATTTGGAGTGCCTTGAAAGCATTTTTCTCTTGTATTTCAATATCGCTACTACGGAGCGACTAATCAACTGGCTTATTATCACGCTGCTTAACGGCTATCTTCTATGATGCCCTGGCCTATACTTCTATCGGTCTGGTTGGTAAGTTTTCGTTTAAGACTTCTTCTATTCGCGGAACAAGTTCTTTCAATATGATATAAGCGTAATCCTGAGCATTCAATATAATGACTACTATTGGATATTTACGGAAGTTTGGCTGGAATTGTAAATTTCTATCAAGGTAAATAAAAATACACCTATAGTAATTCCCTTTTCCAAATGCCAGAATAAGGTTTCTACACCGACACGAGCTCCACTAAATACAGGTTTGCTGGATGTCACGACCAATGGTGATGTATTTTTTTAAATCTTCCATATTCAAATATACGAAATGAATACATTATTTGATTTCTTTTTTGGCCAGGGCATAACATCCGTATAAAGTGCGCCGGGCGCCGCCGCGTCCACAGTGGACCGCTTTATCCGCAATGCATCATTACTACTAATCTAGCGGATTTTTGATCTTTTTAAAACTAATTTGGGGGACCGTGTCTCATTTTTTTTGCTGAAAAGTGATAGATGCCCCCTCCGAACTTTCCTCGATGGCCAAGGTCGGCCCAGTCGGGTAAGCGCGGTTTCGCACGGCTGCCCCACCACCCGCTTCAATGGCGTAAATGTGATTGATACCGCCAGAAGTATGGGGTAAGAAAATTTGTAACCTTCCGCCATTCAGCAAATTCTTACCCTTACCGGATTTTTATGTATGGAATCTAATCGCTAATCCATTATTTCATTTCTTGATTCAAGTCAATGCATATCTGTCGCGTTTGGCAGACCTTTGAATCAAAATCAACATTAAGAATTATGAAAAATAAATTTATCTTTTCGTTAGCATTGTGGTCAATTTTAATCACAAGTGCTAATGCCCAATCAGTTAACAAGGACAGCATTGATAAAAAACATTTTATTGGAAGCACTTTGTTTGTTTTAGCAACCCCCATTGTATCGCCTTCTCCAGCATACTATCAGTTAAATTACGGCTACCGGGTAACACCAAAAGATGTGGTATCCGTAGAAGCCATTACCTGGACGTATACAGGGCCGCTTGGCAGACCGTATGGACCTGATTTCGACAACGCGAATTCCGATTTCCCTGGCAAAGTAAAAGCCTATGGCTTAGGACTTGCTTATAAGCGTTTTCTCTGGAAAGGTATCTACGGACAGCTTCATGCTACTGCTTTCCATCAAAATTATTTAAATGAAGCTGATGCTAAAATTCAAAGCGGATTTCAACTCTTTAATGTGATCAGGTTTGGTTATCACCTAAAGTTATTTAAGAATCGCTTATTCATTGAGCCTTCTGTCGCGGCAACCAGTTGGCCAGTGAATACAAACCTGCCTGCCTCCTTCCAGGCAGAAGAAGACAAGTGGCCTAACTATTTCTTATTCGAACCAGGGCTTCATTTTGGGATAAACTTCTAAGGAAAAATTTTTTAGCAATCAGAAATTATTTAAGGGTAATTCGTTTTCTGATTCTGGATAGCGTTTCGGGTTTTATTCCCAGATAGCTGGCGATTTGGTATTGTGGAACCCGGTTGAATAAGTCAGGTCTTTCTTTCAATAAATAAAGGTATTTTTCTTCTGGATTTTTACTGGCAAAAGCTGCTACGCTATCTGTTTTTTCGCCCATCATTTTCTCGAATTCAACCCGACAAATTGTTTCAAAACGAGGGAATTTTTTATACAAGACTGCCTCTTTTTCCGCGTTGATAACCGCTACGGTAGTCTTTTCTGAACAAACGAAGAAATATTTTGAAGGAGTATGATTGGCAAGACTATTAAAGTCAGCCACCGAATTTCCTTCGGTATAGAATTCAGAAGTGACTTCCTCACCATCCAGCATCGAGTATCTTCGTATACAACCTTCAATTACGAAATAGGCATCTTTGGCTATTTGCCCTTCTTTTAATAAGTAAGTTCCTTTGTCAAATGTCTTTATTGGAAAGCTTTGTTCAATCGCCAAAATTTCTTCCTCTGATAGTTTGGTTAACCGCGACATTTGTTCCACCAAAATATTATTCATTTTTCTTCAATTATTTATGACCATCTGTTCGTTTAGCCATTTCTAAAGTTTCGTTGATAAAGTCACTTTTAGCAATTCGATATCCGATTCTATCGTTTCTAAATCTCTTGGCTAAATTAAATTTCAAGTGATATTCTAACTCAATAAGCGTAGCGCGAAATTTTAGAAAGATTAACTGGTCCGCTTGCTCGAAATTTTCTTAGAAATAAAAATGCTCAATTTTACACTTTCAGTCCGCATTACGCTTATACATTGTTAGCGGCTGGCTTTATTCTCATTCATTTTTGTTGATTTGCTTGAACGCGTAGCTTTTAAGCGGATTAATTCTTTATCATTCGCAAGTTTTTTATATTCGTGCGTTTCCTTCCGAAAAGGGCAACGTTCCTGTTTTCGTCAAAATGCAATCCCCAGCCATATCGCTTGGTCAAGGGTGAAGAACGCAGATAAGCCTGTCCTTTGGAAAATAATTTTATTCTTACCGTTTGATATTCGCTTTTAGGCAAAACGTTGCGTTCCGCGTAAACCTTAAATAGAACTTCCTCTAAAGTGAACTTGTATGGGTTTTTCCCAATTATGTCATACTGAATGTTTGCGATGGTCTTTTTGTTTTTCAATGACGGGATTTGCCCTTTCTTCACCGGGCAATCGTCCGCTACTTCAATGAAGGTATTTTTATAATTTGTGGTGTGTAATTTCATCATTTTTGGTTTTAAACCAACCTTTTGAGCTCGACAATATTATCGCTCGGTTTTCTTTCCCAATCTGAAAAAGGTGCTTCCGCTTATTACCGGATTTCATGACGTTTATACCAGGTAAAATACCTGTTTTAAAGGAAAGAATTTTATCGGAGTCCGGAATCATCGTTTCAGAAATTGCTTTTATAATAGTTGGGCAACCTGATTATCCTGCTTTGACAAAATTCAACTGTGAAAAGCGCATATAAAACACTTTAAAAGAATAGAGGGGAGAAACTGGTTTCGCTGAACATCTTGCCGCAAACTTATTCCGGTTTATTTGGGGAAGCCCCGGTGATAAATCAGGGATTTATTATTTTTTTCAAACAATATTCAGGTCAGGGGCTTTCTTTAATAGGCTTATTGTTACAGGTATAAACTTCATTTTTACAAATTTTGTTAGCTTAGTTTTCTATACTTCCTGCCAATATAATCAAGAAAGTCGGGTTCAATTTCTTGCTGTCTGATGAGTGTTTGTATTTGTGCTCTAAGATTCATTGACATCAATTTGAAATTTATTTCCGTTTATAGTTTTATTAATTTTCAGCTTTTCCAAAACCTACTGTTGCTCTATACATTTGCGGTGAGATTCCTGCATTCTTTTTGAATAACCGACTGAAATAATATTCATCATCATACCCCAGTTCATAGGCTAACTCTTTTATTGACTTATTTGTAAGGTATAATTCCCTTTTTGCTTCAATGAGAATGTTTTCTGTAATTAAATTTGTCAGCGTTTTATTGAAATGCTTTTTTGTGATTTTTGTTAATGCATTTGGCGAAATGTGAAGCAAGTCAGCATAATCTTTAGGGGTATGTCTTGTTTTAAAATCTTTTTCGATCGCCTCTTTCAGATTTTGCAACATAACAGGCTCTTTACTTCCGGCTTTAGAGGGTATGGTATGCGGTTGTTGTTGTGCTTTTGAACGGGAAGCGGAAATTAAGAAAATCTTCATGTACGAAATCAACATTTCATATTGGGCTATTCCCGGATGCTGCATTTCTGTTTTAATCTGCTCTACGAGACTTTTTAACGTTGTCTCCAATGTTTCATCAACGAGAATAAACGGAGATTCATATATGTTATTAAATAAAACACCATTACAGGTTACTTCAGTCTGATGCTTATGAATGCAAAAAAAATCGGAGTGAAAGTAAATAGCAATTCCTTTTATCAAGTCTGATAAAAACAGAAATGGTTGATAAGGAGTGAAAGAAAACAAAGAGTTTTGCTCAAAATTGTATTCAGAAAAGTCAGTTTTTAACTTCCCTGTTCCCTCTTTTATCCAGATGAGCGAGTAGTAATTATTCCGTTGCAAATGGTCGAAATAACTATTGTCCTCAAAGAAAAATAACTTAAATGCCAGGTTCCCGTTTTGCTCATTAATTAAGGTAAACGAATTTGGATCTGCCATCTGCGTAATTTTTATTCTAAGTTACAAATTTTAAAAGCAAACCTTTCCTCTTATGCACAATCAGCACCAGTAAAGAACCGCTTTTTACAAACTTTCTTTGTATTGGTTTTGAGTTCTTCGATTATGTGAAGCGAAACAACCGTAGCACCAGTGGTCATTTTTTTAATCTGCTTTTAATTTCAAAAATTATAATTAAGAGCTACATTCCATTTCAAGCCGGAGTTGGAACTGATATTGGTGATTAAAGCTGTATTTACCTGGCTTGAAAAAAACAAAGGGAATTTGTTAAGCCCAAATCTTACTGTCGGCGAAAAAAATAAGCCGTCCTCTTTGTCAACTTTTAGATAAAAAACCTGTGGTAAAAAACCGCAATAAAATTTTTCGCTTACCCGAATATTGGTAATACTAACAACAGCAGATAAGAAGCTGATCAACTTTATAGATTCCTTTTCAAGATTATGAGCATTCCAGTAAATTAAACTAAGGGAAGATTTTTTTGAAAACAAATAAGAGGGAATGATCTTTACAATCAGATATCGCTCCGCTTTATTCACTTTAACCTGCTTCCCTCCCTGTAAAACCTCCGGGTAAGAAAAGGCAAGGCCAAGGCTTACACCAGCCTTGAACTTTAGTTTCTTTTTATCCATTATCAAATACATAAAAGTATTTCCCATCCCCCATGGTCTGCCATCAATGCCATAATTTATATCCGGCTCATAACTGAATCTTTTTATTTTTAAATTAAAAAATGCGGATATAGCAGGCTTGTCCAAAGAATAAGCCGGTATTTGGGAAATACCATTAGAGGTTATGATAACAACGCCACTTAGCTTGGGTTTATCCTTTGAAGAATCTTTTTGAGCCGCCACCCTCTGCACCGAAAGCACCAGGATTATGACGATAGCCATTCTTATCAAGGTCATATTAACCAATTTTAAAAAGAAATCAATACTTTTTATTTAGAAAAAGCACCCGCAATTTAGAAAAGTTTTTTTCACTGCCATTGGTTCAAACTATTTAGTACAGGTTTGGAGTTGCTTCACTATCACGTAGAGCTGTCTTTTTACGTTTGCTGAACGGAATGATCATAGGCACGTCGTTCGCATAGTCCCTGTACTTCTTTCCAAAATGTGTTTTCAGATCTCTTTCTTCCAGTTGAATAGCAGTAAGGATATAGCCCGTAGTCAGAATGGCAAAGACAAAATGCGCGACGGTCATAACAGGTGTGGACCAGAAAGCGATTAAAAACCCAAGGTATAAAGGATGGCGAATAAACCGGTAAAAAACCGGTATGCGGAAGGGCAGTTGCGAGTACGGTTTGCCATTGAAATACAGCCATACCTGCCGAAGGCCAAATAAATCGAAATGATTAATAAGAAAAGTACTAACAAGAACGATTGCCCACCCGGTGAGAAACAAAATCAAAAGTCCGGTTTTTACTATTTCGCTCTTCACTGACCATATTATTCCGCCGATGGGTTGCCATTGCCACATCATTAGAGCAAGACAGAGACTGGCTAATAACACATAGGTACTTCGTTCCAGGTGTTCGGGAACAAATTGCTTCCACCATCTCTTGAAAGCCGGCCTGGCCATTATACTGTGTTGTAGTGCGAAAATAAGCAGCAGGGAAGCATCGATAAGGATAGCCCGCAATAAAGCAATTTGTGGAATGCCGTCGATAGTTTTTGGAACTATAAAATTGCCTACAAAGGCGATGGCGTATAGGAAAGTGATAAAGAAGACAAAGTAACAGACTACGCCATAAAGCAGGGAGATTGTTTTTTTCATAACTGAAGATTTTATTGTTGAATTAGATTGTTGGAAAGAACTCTCGTTGTATAAAAGAGAAGGTTCTTAGTAAAGCCAGTGATTTTTCTGATTCTTAAATCAGCGCTATTTCATTATCTGCGCTGTCAGCAAGGTTTTTTATGTTTTCTTCCGGAAACGTGTTCCCCAATGCATCGGAGCTGACTGTGTGTGCCGGATAAAAGCTGACACCACTTTTAATGAGAAATGATTTAATGATTAAAGCCGCTTCGGCATGTTTTTCTTCCAATACAAAATGGCCGCCATTCAACAAACTTATCCGCGCATCCTTTATATCTTTTTTGAAAGCCTCAGCTCCGGCTGCCAAAAAAAGCTTGTCATTTTTACCTGATATCACCAGGATAGGTGGCTGGTGCTTTCTAAGATGCCTTTGCCAGGTATCATACAGCGGCAAATTGGTTCCATAATTCCTGAAAAGGGCCAGTTGTATTTCATCATTGCCAGGGCGCTCTAAATAATATTGATCAATCGTATAACCATCCGGGCTGATTTTTGAATGATCTTCAGCACCATCCGTATATAGCCATTTGACAGTGTCAGATGATAAATAACTCCTGGCGCCTTTTTCCGTTTCTTCATTTTGGTTTTGAATGTAGCTAACAAGTGGATTCAAGGCATCACCCAATCCTTCGCTGTAAGCGTTCGTATTCTGCGCAATCAAAGCCTGTATCAATTCAGGTCTTTGTGAAGCGATACGAAAACCTACGGGACCGCCGTAATCGTGCATGTACAAAACGAATTTCTTCAATTCCAGCGCGTCAATTAAATGGCTGATGGTCAAAGAAAAGTTATCGAAACTGTAAGTATAATCGGATGGTGATGGAGAACTGCTTTGCCCAAAGCCCGGATAATCAGGAGCTATCAAATGAAAATCGTTTGAAAGATCATTGATCAGATTCCTGTACATGTGTGATGATGAAGGAAAACCATGAAGCAGAAGAATGGTTGGCTTATTTTTATCACCGGCCTCGCGGTAAAAAATATTGACGCCATCAACCTGAATTGTCTTAAAGTACGTATTCATCTTTTTCTGTTTCTTAGTTATTAATTGACAGAACAAAAATGAACTATTGGGAAACAATTAAGAATGGATAAATCAGGCTTTTAAATGGACAATTATTGGTCTCGATCTCCCCCCGGTAAGTCTCTTTTGAAGAGTTGCAGAGTCAGTGATACGGCGGTTGCCGCTAACG
>JBGTIS010000390.1:0-9569 GCA_041745535.1 Cyclobacteriaceae bacterium
AATTTTAATTTCTTCTGGTAGGTTTTCTGTGGCAATGGATCTTTTCCTTTTTTCAAAAGCCCTTCAAGAATCTTTTGACTTTCCTTTTTAAAATTATAGGAAACTAAGTCTCCCTTTATTTTATTGATTAATTCATTCATAAAATATTCTGAAGTATGCAAAAAAAATAAATCTAATTCATCACTCATTTCTCCTCTTGCTATAGTAATATCATTTTGGCTCAATAAAGACTTATAGAATTCCATAATGACTGGATAATTCTTATTTCATTTAGATATACAGTACTGTCTCTTTTCACTTCCGATGAATTTTGTATCAAAGGGCAATATTTTTTCTACAATAAGCAAAAATTTATATTCCAACTAAACTTTTATAAACACATGGCGAAGGGTACTTATCACGGTAGATTGACCTGTTCATTGGTGCGCAGATAGGCTACCAGATCAAGCACTTCTTCGTCGGACAGGGTATTGAACAGCCCGGGGGGCATCATCGAATTGGGCGTTTCCTCCCGCGATTGTATCTCCGATTTATTCACCACCACGGCCTCCTGCCCCACTACCCGCAGGGTGATCTGCCGGTCGTTTTCAGCGGCGATGTTCCCGGCATAGGTACGGCCATCGCGGGTGGTAACCACAATCATTTTATAATCGTCCTGAATTTCTCCGCTGGGGTCCAAAACATTGCTGAGAATGTACTCCACATTATGCCGGTTTGACCCGGTAAGTTCAGGCCCTACGTTGCCGCCTTCCCCGTACATTTTGTGGCAGGGGCCACAGGTTCGCGTAAAAATAGCATGCCCCTGAACGGCATTTGCCTGGCTCACCGCTTCCTCAGTAAGCAGTTTGCGGTATTGGGCATAGCCTGCACTTACGTCGTTGCTCAGTTCATCTATGGGCCCCCAAACTTCTACAAAACCACTGCCTACCACCCGTCGCAGTTGCCGGGCTACATAGGCGGGTACCTCCCGTTTGGGTACTTTCTCATTTTTCAGCGCCTGCGTAAGCTGCCAGCCATACCTGGGGCGGGAAGCCAGCGTTTGCACCGCCTCCAGTTTGTCGCTGTTATTGAAAGTGCTGTATTTTTTTAGCAGCAGTTCACCCAATGATTCCTCATCAAAACCAGCTATGGCCCGGATGGCATCGGTGCGAAGCGCGGCATTATCCAGCAGCGCAGGCAGTTCGGCAATGAGCTCTTCTCGTTGCTGGTCTGCCAGTCCGTTCAGCGCTGTGCGTCGTTGCGCGACTGGCGCATTCTTGTTTTTCAGGGTAGTCAGATACTGTTTGGCGGCTTCCGTATCGCCGAATTGCTGGGCTATCTCCAAAGCCAATTGCCGCACCTGAGCCTTGTCCGATTGCTGCAGTTGGGCATACACCGGCGACCAGTTGGCCGGAGTAGTCAGGTCTGAGCGTCCTTCCAGCCCATCCCGCATGCCTTCCAGCAGGCTGACCAGCGTTTGTGGTTTTTTCGCCAAAGCGGCGATCACGGTTTCTACCACATCAGCATCTACCGCCCGGCGGGCCGTAAACTGTGCCAGCAGCGGTATTTTACTGTTTGAAGCCAGACTAAGCCCTCTGTCCGGATTTTCAGCCACCAGATTTTCAAAGCCGAACCATATCATTTTAGGAAGATTATGGTCTTTGGCATCTTCACCGTGGGCCATTAATCCTTCGGCAATGCCCCACTGCGCGTTTTTATCAATCCGTTGCAGGGCAGCCGCCAGATACAACCGTACTACCGGTGAATTGTCTGCATTGGCCATTTGTGTAAACTTTCTCAAAGCTTCCTCCGAGGGTGACTGGTCTTCACAAAGGAACTGAATGGCCCAGCCCCGAATGTACTGATCCTGGTCAGATAATGCTTCCTGAAGCTGACTGGCGGTAAGTCCATTGGTGATGTGCAATGCCCACATCGCCCGCAGGCGATAGTCTGTATTATTATCAGATGTATAAATTTTGCGCAACTGGTTGTGCGTACCAGCTTGCAGACTACCCTTTACAGCCCGGTTTTGCAGAATAACCCGCGCCCGACGGGCATGCCACTCACTTTTGCTGGTTTGCAGGTTTACCAGGGCTTCATCGGTCATTTTATTCAGATCTCCGTAACGCCCTTCCCAGTCTTTCGCTGCTGATTTCTCCGGTGTAATCCGAAAAATCCGGCCCGTTTCTTTGTGCAGCACTTCTTTGCCACAGATATCGGCATCGTGCCAGTCTAATACATACACGGCTCCTTCCGGACCAATTTCCATACTGAAACCTATCCACTGCGCATTGTTGGCCATCAGGAAATCATCGCCATGATGGGCTACAAAACCGGAACCCTGGGGCTCCAGCACATCGGTGAGTACGGCATGCTCATGAATGTTGGCCATAAACAGTCGCCCCCGCTGGGCTTCGGGAAAAGCATCCGACAAATAGATACGGGCGCCCCCATGTGCCGACCGGTGCCGGTGGTCGGCAATGGTTTTGATATCGTCGTACACGTACGGATTAAAATGCTGCCCGCCCTGCCGGTGATAAATGCCGCCGGGTATTACGTGCCAGAGGTGTGGAATCACGCAGGCACTGATAAAAAGCTGCCCTTTGGCGTCGTAATCGATGCCCCAGGGATTACTGAAACCGTGGGCCACCACTTCAAACCGGTCTTTGGTAGGATGATACCGCCACACACCACCGTTAAAATCTACGCCATCGCCTTCCAGTATATCTTCCGGAAAAGGTTCTTTTGCTTTGTATAAACGGGCTTTGCCATTGGGTTTGCCCACTTTGGAAGGGGTAGCAAAACCCTGACAGCCATACAACCACCCATCGGGGCCCCAATGCAAACTGTTCAGTGTTTCGTGCCGGTCGCGGATGCCCCAACCCGTCAGCCTGATTTCAATATCCTCTTTGTCGGCCACATCATCGCCATTACGGTCGGGAACAAAAAGCAGGTTCGGGGGAGCACCCAGAAAAACACCGTCGAAGCCTACCGCGATGGCAGCGGGAAAGGGTACACCTTCCAGAAAAACCTTCCTGCTATCGGCCACACCATCGTGATCGGTATCTTCCAGTATCAGAATGCGGCTGTTGCCATCGTTGGAAAAGCCTGAACCCCGTGATTCATAATCAAGATTCTCGGCGACCCAGATACGACCCCGGTCGTCCCAGCAAAAAGCCATAGGCTGGGTCATCATCGGTTCCGAGGCCCAGGCATTTACCTGATACCCATCGATGAGGGTCATGCTTTTTACCGCTTCTTCGGGAGTCAGAAACTTGGCATCGCGGCCTTCCTGCTGGGCAATCTCCCAGAGCGAAGCGGTAGAATACATAGACTCTTTGCCGGTAAATTTCTCCCAGGCTGAGGTCATTTCCACATCGTTCAGTTCACCTGTATATACCAGCAACTGATGCCGGATCACTTCCGTTTCTCCTTTGTTAATCTTCCATTCACCCATCCGTGCCCGCACTGGCCCGATTCCCATCTGGTCGTCTACCCGCCAGGTTTGGGGAAATCCTTTATTTTCAGGATGGTCGAAGATCGCGACATGCGCCAGGTTATCGCGGCCTGTCACCTGCATGCCCACATCTACCCACATGGCCCGCTGCCCTTCTGCCTTCTCGTTGCGCTGCCGGGCGGCATTCACTACTTCACCTTTAATGCCTTTGTGCCAGGGCATACGCAGGAACAATCCGCCATAATCATATTCCCCAATCGTAATGTCTGTTTTTGCTTCACCCTGCCATTCCAGGTCTAACAGGTATTTGCCCTGTTGCTGTCGCATGGTCCAGTTTTGCGTTTCGGTAAGCACCGGATTACCCAATGAATCCAGCAGGTTGTACACCGTTTGCCATTTTACTTCTTCTCCGGTTTCCTGGGTTACCTGTGCCGAAACCCGCTTCCAGTAAGCACCTTCCGGATGGTGAAAATAATCGCGGCCATTCACCTGGGTAAATCCCCAGTACAGGCCGGTCTGGTGCTTATGGTGCCCGGGGCTGTATTCCGTAAGTTCACCTTTGCCATCGGGCGCCACAATGGGATGCAGGTAAGGCCTGAAGTCAGGTTGGGCATGCTGGGTAACAATAGGTTCCTCCTCTCCTTCCCGGTATATGGCTATTGATTCGCCGTTATCGCCCATCCGGATGTGGAGGGTAACTGCTCCCGTGTCTGAAGCGGTGGCACCTTGTTCATTGTGGTTAGTTCGGTTAGGGTTACAACCATAGGTGAAAGCGATAATTACAATAAGTAATATAATGGGTCGGTTAATATTTTTCATGACAGGTTCAGATATCGGTTAACTAAGAATGACTAACCGATGGACAAAGTTTAGGTTAATGTGAAAAATTTTCTTTAATGCAATCTAAAGTTAAAATAAAAAATGAAACCTTGCGATAGCAACAGAAAATTTCCTTCAAAAGCCAGTGGTCAACTTATGGATGATTGTAAAAAGAAAAGTTCCTATTCAAACACCAGCAACTGATAACCCCTGGTCATGTATTCGGTTACAATGGTAAGCATCGACAAACCGGTTTTTATTTCCGGATTAACCTGGTCAAATGCCATAATCGGGTACTGCGGGACTTACAGCCTGCTGGGCCTGCGTAGCTACAGGCCACAACAAAGTGCCTATGTATAAATAAATTAATGGAATGCGTATAATTGTATTCATAATTTTACACTTATCCTTTCAGACGGACAAAACAATATTGTTTTTTTACAGTTTCAACATAAGCAGTCAATTAATAGCATATCTAAACAATGAATGATTATGTTCGGACTTTTTAAGAAAAAAAGTAAAATAGATGTTCTCAGAGAAAAGTATAATACCCTTATCGAAGAAACTTACCAGTTATCGCATACCGACCGGAAAGCCAGTTCCATGAAAGCCGCGGAAGCAGAAGCCGTGCTGAAAGAGATTAAACAGTTGGAACAGCAAAATAAAACAGACTGATCTTATTTTTTACAACTCGGTTGGCAATTCATCTACATTCAGGATGAACCCGCTTCCGTGTACATTCTCTATCTGTACGCGTTCATCTTTGGCCAGGTATTTCCGAAGCCTGGAAATAAATACATCCATACTTTTTCTGTTAAAATAGTCGCTCTTGCCCCACAGCGATTTCAGCATCTGGGTCCGGCTGGTGAGGTTACCCATATTGCCGCACAAAAGGCGCAGGATATCCGCTTCTCTTTTGGTAAGCACCTGTACCGCTCCTTCGTATTTCAATTGTTGATTGCCATAATCGAAAGTATATTTTCCGAGCCGAATGGCAGCAGCCTGCGCAGGCTGCTCCCGGCGCACCCGGTTTAGTACAGCCTGAATGCGTACCAAAAGTTCTTCCTCATCTACCGGTTTTTTGATGTAATCATCAGCGCCCAGGCTGAAAGCTTTCAGCACATCAATTTTTAATGATTTGGCCGTTAGAAAAATAATGGGAATGGCCGCATTGATGTTTTTTATTTTTTTCGCCAGCGTATATCCATCCATCACCGGCATCATTACATCCAGCACACAGAGGTCGAACGGATACATCTCAAAAGCCTGGAACCCCTGTTGTCCGTCGGTAACCCAATGTACCGCCAACCCTTTCATTTCCAGATATTCTTTCAGCATATACCCAAGGGTATCGTTATCTTCCACCAGTAGAATATTAGATTGCATCAGGTTAGTGTCATTTTTAGTTTATTTACGGCAGGAATCACAATTGTAAAGGTACTGCCTTTCCCTAGTTCACTTTCCACCATCACTTTCCCTTTGTGCCGGTTAACGACCTGTTGTACATAGCTCAGGCCCAACCCAAAACCTTTTACATGGTGTACATCTCCATTCTGTACCCGGTAAAACTTACTGAATACCTGTTTGTGGTTTTGTTTTTTAATGCCGGTCCCTTCATCCTGAATGGCAATGTGTATTTTCCCTTCTCTATAATAAGTTCGGATAGAAATGTTCACTTTATCGTGGCTGTATTTTAAAGCATTGTCCAGCAGATTCAGAATCGCATTGCTGAAATGCGCCGCGTCAATAGCCGCCGTACTGGGGTGGGCATCGAGCTGAAAGTACAGTTTTCCGCCCTGCTGCCGTACACGCTCTTCAAAATAATGAGCAATAGAGGTGATCACCTGATGCACATCCTGTTCTTTTAGTTCCATCACCCTGTAGTCGCTTTCCAGAGAAGCCAGTTCCAATACTTTTTCCACATGGGTTTTGAGCTTACCGTTTTCCATCCTGATCAGTGCCGCATATTTCCGCACCTGATCCAGGGAGGTAACTTCCTCCAGCATTTTAGTGGCCAGACTAATAGAAAAAACCGGGGTTTTGATCTCATGTGTCAGATTGTTGATAAAATCGTTCTTTACCTCATCGAGCTTTTTCTTCCGCATGAGCAGCCAGATCAGCCATACAAAACAAAAAACGATAAAACCCAGAAAGATCAAACTGGGAATGGTGAGGTTATTCAGTTGGAACAGCAAGTGCTGCAACAAATTACGCATTTCCAGCACCAAGTACGGGCTGCAATCACATTCCTGCGCAATAACTCCCTGTATCGGAATGTTATAATAGTTATTATCGTAGTCGCCCGGTTTGAAATCTTCAGACTGAAGGTAAATTTTATTAGTTTTGAAGTCTTTGATGGCAAAAGCGAAATCAATGCTCACATTTTGCCTGAGTAAGCGGTCGGTCAGGTAATCGCGTAAAAAAAACACAGAGGCTTCCCGCACAGTATCAAGCCCTAAGGTAAAATTAGAAGGATTGGCCGAAACTACGGTAGACAGTAAATGCGTAAGTTCATGCTCCTGATACAGTTCACTGTTCATGGTTTGAAGAGCGGGCCCGATCTGTCGGTCAAATTGTGCCTTGGTAAGCCTTAACCCGATAATCAGAAACCGGTACTGCACATAGCTTAGCCCCAGCAGGGAAATCACCAATAACGAAACGACTATCTTTTTCATGTACCGAGTAATAGCGAATGTGCCTTTTGGTTCCTGAGCCACCGAAAAAAAGGTGTGATCTGACTGAAACTGCTACTTAAATTAGAAATTTTATGGCAATCATGGTATGCCTGCCCCTTCTTTTTTTAAAAATTAACTTTTTGTTAACTATCAATAACTTTTCATTTGACCTACTGCATTTACTGATTATGTATTTTTAAATTGAAATTTTGATGCGATCATTATTATAGTCGGAAGTCGGGAGTCGGAAGTTTTTTAGCTTCGGACTCCCGACTCCGGTCTTCCATCTTCCACCCTTTGCAAAGTCAAAAATCATGAAACACCTGTTTACTATTGTTTTTATTATTTCCCTGTTTTTCCACCCCATTACTAAGGTAAAGGCACAGGGTTGTGTGGCCATCCGGTCGTTTTCCGGGTGTAGTGGCGGTATTGGCGGCGGAGCCGTGCCGCAACAAGGCGAATGGCTGGCAGGCGCTAATTTCCGGTACTTCAAATCTTACAAACATTTCAGAGGAACGCACCAGGAGAAAGAAAGGGTGGCCAATGGTACGGAGGTGGTCAATCATTCTTACTTTCTGGATGTATCGGTTACCCATTCCTTTACCAACCGACTGTATGGCAGCGTAACCATCCCTGTGGTGTATCACGAACGTTCTTCCATGTACGAACATGGGGGTAATCCGCCCAATGGCTTAGGCGAAAGGCACAACACCTATGCCTATGGGTTGGCTGATATCAGGGTTGGCGCCGGCTACTGGTTGCTAAATCCGGTTAAGCATACAAAGGGCAATCTGGCCGTAGCTTTGGGTCTGAAATTCCCCACTGGAAATGCTAAAGCCAAAGATACTTTTTATAACCAGGGCGACGAACGCAATCAGGATGTGGAAAAGGCTGTGGACCAGTCCATACAACCCGGCGATGGCGGTTTGGGCGTAACCATTGAAGCGCAGGGATACCGCACCCTTTCTGATAAATTTGTGCTGAATGCCAGTTTGTATTATCTGGTCAATCCACGCGAAACGAATGGTACCATGACCATTTTTGGCACCAGTGAACTATCCGTACCCGACCAGTATGCCATTCGGATTGGCGCTACTTATCTGTCACCGGTGCATGGCCTGAGTTTTTATCTGGGCATGCGCGACGAAGGTATTCCTGCCACTGATCTGGTGGGGGGAAGTGATGGTTTCCGGCGGCCCGGTTATGTAATTTCTGTAGAACCCGGCGTGAATTACGCGGCAGGTAATTTTATTGCGAGCCTGAATGTACCGGTAGCCATTGAGCGCAACCGTACACAAAGTTATCAGGATAAAAAAGCTACAGCGGCTACCGGCGAATACCGGCATGGCGACGCGGCCTTTGCCGATTACCTGATTAATGCCAGCCTGGTGTTCCGGCTGGGAGGCAAATCAGCTCCTATGCGGCACGATACGCCCATGATTGAATTTGATCAGCAATAGGCAGGCTTATTCGAGGTGGGGCGTGTGGCTTTTGGTGAATTCCCATTCCCAGACGTTACCATCCTCTTCATCCCAGATAGTGCCCAACAATTTAAATCCGTTTTTCCGCAATATACTTCCCGATTCATTGTTTTCGGGTAAGGTACGGGCAGTAATGCGGATAGCGGGGTCTGTTTGAAGCGAGAGTTGTACCAACAGACGGCATATTTCAGTGCCTACGCCCTGGTACCGGTATTGCGGAAAGGTGCCATAGGCAATTTCCACCTTACCTGCATGGGGCTTCCCTTTGAAGGCAGCACTCCCGACCAGTTTACCATCCAACCTTGCATAGTACCCAATCCAAGGCGGATCAAAACCTGCTTTTTCGTAAAAGGCTACACACATATAAATGCTTTCCTGGCAAACAGGATGCATAGTAAACTCCCTGTTTTCTGCCAGGGTCATTTTAATTGGAAGTAATTCCATTTTACTTCAAAAGTTAATGTTATCAGGCTATGCCTTAGACCGGTAGATGCCATCTGCCTTCAGCAGTACCAGTTTCTGCTTGTACAAAGTACCGAGCGATTTTTTGAATAACTTCTTACTGATGCCGAACTCTTCTCTGATGCGGTTCGGGTCGCTGTTATCGGTAAAAGGCAGAAAGCCATTGTTTTTTTCCAGTTTATCAAGAATCTTCAGGGCATTGGGTTCTATGCGCTGGTGGCCTATCGGATTAAGACTGACGTCTATTTTTCCATCCTCTCTGATGGGCTTCACATACCCTTTGAGCTGTTGACCAGGACTGAGCGGTTTATGTACCTCGTTTTTGTATACCAGTCCGGCGTAAGTCCGATTGATAATGACCTGGTATCCCAAATCGTGTTCGGCATACACCAGCAGATCAACCTCCTGGCCCTTCTGGATATGTTCGTCTGCTTCCTGTTTCAGAAAAGGAACAAGTTTGGTGGAACCCACCAGCCTGTGGGTCAGTTTGTCAAGATACATATACACCACATAGCTGTGGCCTGGCCTTAATCGGGCGGCCTGATTGCGAAAGGGGATAAATAAATCTTTCGGCATTCCCCAATCGCAGAAAGCGCCGATTTTAGTAACCTCCTTTACCTGCAGGTAAGCGAACTCTCCCACGGTAAGCAGGGGCGTTTCGGTAGTGGCGACATTCCGGTCATCAGAATCGCAATA
>JBGTIS010000391.1:0-57249 GCA_041745535.1 Cyclobacteriaceae bacterium
AATGAGCGCTTCTATTTCTTTTTTGTCAACAGCTTTCATCAACATATGCACCAGTTGGGCACGCACCTCCCCTTTCTTAGAAGTGGGTCGGATGGGGGTTTCTTCTGTCATGTGTGAGAGGTAATCGCGGTCGTACATATAAATATTATCAAAAAATACGAGTTTCGCTTTGTGTTTTTTACAACTATCGATGACCGCCCGCATCAGATCAGGCCACTTTTTACGCCAAACTTTGATGTTGTATTCAAAGCCAATGATCAGGTACACAATTTCAGATCCGGCAATGGCTTTCTCCACCTGTCGCGCATCTGATAAATCGGCAGCCATCAGTTCATCGCCCGGATTTACCTTTTCGGGATTCCGACTCACCAGCCTGATGTGATGGGTATATTGGATAAGGGCCTTGGCTAAGGGAGCGCCAATAGCGCCACCGGCACCTAAAAGGGTTTGCATAGCGGGTTTGCGTTTGCTGGTTTATTTTATATGTCAAAGTAAATCGGTATGTATCAAAAACACAAACTATTCGTAGAGGAAAAAACCCACAAATCTGGGGATATTTTTCAGCAATCTGAATACCCAACATTCCTAAAAACAGGCTTCTGGCTTCAAATGCGAACATGGCATATCATTAGCATTGATAGGTTGAATCCAGGCATTAATTATCAAATATAGTTTTGATGGTATAAATGTCACTGGATATTTTTTTACAACTATAAACTTTAAATTTTTAACACTTAAAACTTTTTGAATAATGGCTGATAAAATGAAAACACTCGAGGATTTATTCCAAGATCAATTAAAAGATTTGTATAGCGCGGAATCTCAAATTATTGAGGCACTACCCAAAATGAAGGAAAAAGCTACCAACAGCGATTTGAAACAGGCTTTTGAAAAGCACCTCGAAGAAACAAAAGAACAAAAACAACGCCTCGTACAAATCTGCGATCAACTAGGCATTAAACCTGGCGGAGAAAAATGTAAGGCTATTGAAGGAATTATTAAAGAAGCCGAAGAATTCATTGGAAAAGACGCTGAAAGTGAGGTAAGAGACGCTGGTTTGATCGCCAACGCGCAAAGAGTAGAGCATTACGAAATCGCGGGATATGGTACTGCCCATCAGTATGCTACCGAGTTAGGTCATGATAAAATAGCAGACCTGTTAAGCAAAACACTGGAAGAAGAAAAAGACACTAATGAAAAACTAAATGATTTGGCTATTGAAAGGGTGAACAGAAAAGCCATTCACCGTTAGTAATTAGAATTTAACAACTTAAACCAAAATAAAATGCTAGACACGAAAGAAATAGTATCTGACCTGAATGAGCTTTTGGAAAAGAATTATGATGCTGTAAAAGGTTATCGGAAAGCCGCTGAAGATGTAGAAAGCTCACAGCTAAAACAGTTCTTTGCCCAGCAAGCTTCTGAAAGAAGTCAGTTCGGACAGCAAATTCACCAGATCATTACCGGCTTAGGTGGCGAACCTGTAGAAGATGGAAGTTTTTTAGGAGATGTTCACCGCAAGTGGATGGACCTGAAAGCCGCTCTGAGCTCTAATGAGGAAGAATCAATTATTGAAGCTTCGTTAACAGGCGAGAAAGCAGCCCTGGATGATTATGAGGATATTCTGGATGAAGAGGAAATACCCGCTAATTTACGGACTTTACTCACCGAGCAGAAAGAAAAAGTGAATCAGGCAATCATCCGGTTGAAAAACCTGGAAGATTATTACGACTAATTATCGCGACCAAACTTAATATATTAAATAGGAGCCAAAAAGCTCCTATTTTTTTTAGGGGAGTAGTATTGTTTCAGAATTACACACTTTTTTTACCTTAAACGTAAAATTTGATCTTACCCATGTTACTTTTGAAGTTTCTTCGCTATATTTTCTGTAAATAAGTAACTAAACCAAAGACATACTCATTATGAAAAGCTACGATACCATGGTGGAAGCACTCAACGATTTAAAAGAGCGGGGTTTTGTTCACGATTTTAATACAGAAACGGACAGAATTTATTGTAGTCGCCTGAAAATGTATTACACTCCAAAAGAGTTTAATGTGGTAGAATTTTATCGGTTTGAAGGAATGAGCAATCCCGATGACAATTCTATTGTATATGCCATTGAAACCAGTAATCAGGACAAGGGTGTATTGGTAGATGCCTATGGGGCTTACGAATCAATTTCAGATGAAATGGTAAAGAAACTTTCGGTAAAACATGATTGATGCTATGGAAAAAGAAAGGCGCGAACATCTGCGACAAGTAGCGTCTATCGTGTCCCCACAATCGTACGAATGCGCCATCTGTGTAGAAAATGGAGGTCATTGGGTGCACTTACGAACCTGCCAAACCTGTGACGTAACCCTTTGCCGCGACTCATCACCCCATAAACACGCCACCCAACATTTTCATAAAACAGGCCATCCGGTGGTGATTTCCGCTGAGCCGAACGAACGTTGGTTGTTGTGTTATCAGAATGAGCAAATCGCGGGTTATTAGGAGACAGTGGCCGATGATTATTTAATGGTACAGGTATGCAATCATAACTTGTTTAAAACAAAGCCCTGATTTGCATGCTTCCAGAATGAATGATGGCCTGTTCGGGCGATTTACGACCCTGGTATTGCAAAGAAAGCTGTAAGCCTGTCATTATTTTTTGTTGCCACATTACCGACCACCGGGCATTATTTCCAGGTCGTAAACCCTCCAGTATTTCATAGGCATAACTGGTTTTTTCCTCGCCCTGGTAGTCAATGCTGATGTACTCTAATGTCGCCGTAAGCGAATTTTGTCGCAGCCGGTTTAATTTCAGATCACAACCATATAAATTAAAAATAGCTTTGTTGCCAAGCATTTTTTCAGATAACAAATTAGAATTCTCCCCAGGACTTCCATTTTCCCCTTCTTTTCCGGTAAGGGCATAACGACCTGTTAACCTGAAATTAAAGCCAGGTTGCCAGCCCAGCTCAGGCCCCAGTTTGTACGAAGTAATTAAATAATTTTTACCAGATTGCTGGTCGGCTGGCTGGCCTAAAAAGTCCAGCGCACTACGAATTATATTTTTTTCCAGACCCATTTTCATATTCAGTTCCTTTTTAACGGCATACCGGGCGTTCACTTCGTATTTCTTAATGGCCCGTTCGTCGAACCCTACATTCAGCAATTGTTTTCTGCGGTTAATTTTTACCGAAGCATCCATGCCAAATTGAGTATTTCTGATATTATACAGCAAGGTAGACTGAAAGGCTTCTCTGATACTCAGAAGCTGGTCTTCTGCCACCGATGTAGTGGGAATCATCCGCTTCCAGATATTTTCATCGTTTACTTTTCGTTCAATGGTCCAGGCCGTATGATTCGAGAATCGCCCTAGAAACTTTTGCGGTCCGCTCCGGTTCATCCAGCTCAGTGGTGGTTGAATGGTAAGCCGGTAATTGAAAATGGTGGCATAGGCCAGCACAAAATCGTTGGTAGGAAGGAAAATTCGCGCATAGTCGCACTCATCGGCATAAATAGCTTCATAAAATTCCTGTAGTTCCTCTATGCCATTGTGGTTATCATCACGCCAGGTAAATGTGCCTTCACCGGTAGGTACCTTCACATACACAAACTCCCTTTTCAGTTCACGGCCATTGGCCAGCGAATACTTCAGATCGGCACGAATCAGGTTATTGAAAAATGATCCGGCCCAATCCAATCCACCCATTAATATTTCTTCACTGCCTTCCTTACCGTTTTCATGAATTGTCGCTGTGGCAGCAGAATCATTTTCATAATTTGTTTTCCGGTAGGTAAGCCGCAACGCCACCTCCTGGTCATTCCACAATTTGGTATTTATACTACCGTTCAAAGTTCGGGATTTATCCTGAGACTTTATGGTACCCAGCACAGGCATTTGGTTGTTTCTGATGCTGTAGTCAAGGCGCATTCCTGTGCTAAGGCTATCGCCACTATGCAGGTAAAACTGATGCTCGTCGAAATAATTCGCGGAGAACTGAATAGAATCTGAATGAAGGGTGCTGATGGTATTTCTATCGAACCGGTAAGTGTATCCCGGCACTAAAACTTTATTTTGCCAGCGGGCATCAACTGAAAGTCTGCGCCAGTTTGCCTGATAGGTTTGTTGCCGGGTATTCAACAAAAACAGATCAGACCTGACCTTTATTTTTTTAAAAGCATGTGCTACTTCCACCGTCTGCTGTTGCCCTTTTAATGCCGATCCCCTGTTCCGGCCCGTAAAAACATAGGCAATCCGATTGTCAGCATCTTGTTCCAGCATAGTTTTTACCTGCAATATATGGTCATCGGAAAAATGAATGGGTTCAATTGCCCAGCCGGTAAGATGGGTAGCCCAATTGCGCTCAAACTCAATATTGCGGTAAGGATCAATTTCCTGAAAAGTATGCTGGCGAAACTCATAAACGGCAGATGAATGCCAGGTATATTGTTGTTTGAAATTTAATTTTCTATCCGTACTGTGGTAACCTATCCGGATGCCCTTTCCCTGGTTGTGGTTTCCTGTTTCGTTTGCATATAAATTTAAATCCTGTTTGGAAAACGCGATTTCACCCGTAATTTTATCCTTTTCGGTAACCGCCACCTCCGTGCCCAGAGTTACCATTTGGTTACTTTTCGGTGTATTCAGCAATTTCACAGGCGCGTAATTGCCTTTTGATTTTCCTGCTGAAGGAGCAATCCAAATATAGGATTTACCATTAATGGTATTACTACTGAGCTGGTAATCGCCCTTCCCCGCTCCTACCTCCGTAAAGGTAACCCTGAATACGCCTTCTGTTTTGCTGGTGATTTGGTAAATGGTAAATGGGCGGTTATCCACCACCGTATCTATTTTATCATAATAAACCGAATGCAGTGTTCCCACACCCACAAGACCTTCCTGCAAGGTGGTAGTAGGCAGCTGGCTGCTGACTGAAGCTACTGAATCAGCCGATGAAACGTATGCCTCCGAAACATCTTCTCCCAGCAGACTTAATCTGAGTTTATCTTCATCCGATAAATCAAACCCCAGGGGTTGATTAGGATTATCTTTTTCCTGATAGAAGTTCAGATAGAAAGAAGCTTTGCCATGCGTTTGCCGGTGGCTGGCGGTAAGTATCGACCTGCTGAAATTCCGATCCGCATACTCAAAATCCACACTTACTCTTGAATATCTGGTAATCAGTACCAGGTTGGTAAAGGTTATTTCGCCCAGGTTATAATCAATCACATAATCGTTATCAAAACCACGGGATAGTACTACGCCATCCAGGTAAACCTTCTCGGAGCTGGCCAGCACATAATAAGCCTGGCTCAGTCCGGCATTGGAAATCCCCCGTTGATTTTCACCCTGTACTGATAACCGGTATGGTCCCAATACGCCTTCCCGCACAGTTAGGGTAACCGAAGCGAATTTCCCTTTTGCCAAAGCCACGCCCATTCCCGTTTCGGCTTTACCTCCCTCCCCTATGGCGTAATTGGTTTTCAGCAAGGCACCTTTCACGTTTCTTCTGTATTGTAAAAAATAGGGTATTATCGGTTTATGAATGCCTGTTTGTTTTCCATCTGGGCCCATTCCCGAAGGTTGCAGCAGCACATCTCCTGCCATTAGTGAAAATTTCTGATGGCTTAGTTCCAGAAACACTTTATCAAAATTCTGGATTTGCTGGGTATTGCCTTCTGGCTGTACCGGAATATTCTGGTCAGAGATGGCCGCTCTGATGTGAAGCTGATCGGTAAGTGCGCCTTCCAACTGTAAATTCAGGTCAGCATTTACAAAAACGTCCTGGCGATTACCAAAAGAAATGCCCCTGCTCAAACTGCCACTCTTGCTTAAATTTGGGGTAGTAAACAATTCATCGCGTTCTAAACCGGTACCGTTGGGCAAAGTCTTATTTTGTTTGAACCGGATGCTGTTGAACAACGCTGTAGAATCGTACAAATCCAAATTTTTATGAGAAACCCGCGCATGCAAGCTAAAGCGAAGGGTTCGGTAACAAACTTTTACAGAATCAGGCAGGAGTGTTACACCGGAAGAATCGTTATGAAAAGTGATAAAACCTGTATTATAATCGTAATGAAAGCTATCAGGACTCAGCATTAGCGAATCTGCCTCACCGACTACGTGAATGGAATTGGGTACCAGCGACAGCGAATCGAGAAAAACCGGATTTGACGTGGTTATCCATTGGCAATAAGGGGTTGCCTCATCAGAAACGGAAATCGTATCCTTCGGATTACCCTGAGCCACTACCCATACTGAACTCAATAAAAAGTACAATAGAAAGCCTAACCTTTCTGTCATACGCGGCTTCTTAGATTAAAAAGTAAAAAAAAGGCCCGGCAGGTTGTTATCCTTTATACATTATAGGCCAGCGGTAGTTCAATATAGAATGTGGTTCCAAAGTCTTCTTTGGTTTCAAAAGTAATACGGCCTCCGGCATGCTCTATGCCCCGTTTGGCAATGGCCAGTCCGATACCGGAACCAGAATATTTGGTACTAAAGTTTGGTAAAAAAATCTTATCCTGTATTTCCTTTGCAATACCCGTTCCATTATCGCTGATTTTAACAATAAGGAAGCCCCTTACCCCTCGTTGCAGATTTACCTGAATGGCAGCTCTTCTGTTTTGTGGAATAGATTGTTTGGCATTGATCAGCAGGTTACTGATAATGCGGTTCATTAGTTGCCGGTCGCTGACTACACCAAAAACACCGCGTTCAATTTTGAGGGAAATAGATTGCTGATCGTCCTGAAACAGTTCCACCGTTCTTCTTACCACAGGTGCCAGGTCAAAATATTCACTTTTCGGTACTGGCATTTGGGCAAATGAAGAAAATGAGGTAGCGATTTCGTTCAGGGTATCCACCTGATCTAATAGATTGTCAATAGGCCGGATGATCAGTTCTCCGTTGCTGCCCCGCACCCCTTCGTTTTCCAATACCCGTTTCAGATGCTGTAAACTCAGCTTCATGGGCGTGAGCGGATTTTTAATTTCATGGGCTACCTGTTTGGCCATTTCTCGCCAGGCCGACTCCTTCTCACTGCGGCTAAGCGCTTCCTTACTGGATTCAAGCTTCACCAACATCCGGTTGTACTCACCAATCATCAGTCCGATTTCATCGTCAGAATTCCAGGACAGTGGTTCGTTATAATCGGCCAGACTGGTACGTTTGAGTTTCTGTGTAATATACTTTAGCGGAAAGGTAAGGATGTTGGAGGCCAGATACGATACAATCAGGAAGATGATGAAGATGATGGTAAAAATATTGATTACATTGGTGAGTACCGTGATAATCTGGGTTTCCAATTCAGTTTGTGATTCAAAAAATGGAATGCTAAGGATTCCAATGAGTCGGCCGGTACTGAAGGATTTGATACCAATATAAGAATCTTTATAATGCAGATTCCCCACCGATTCGTCCAGTACCATCCGGTTATTTCCCTGTTCTTTAATATTGGCTAATGCTTTAGGATTAATAAAGCGGGAGAGCAGATAATTGTCATAAATTATCGGCTGACTGGAAGCGATCAGCTTTCCATCGGTATCGAACAGATTTACATCTGATTCGGCAAACTTGGCAATTTTAAACAGTTCGCTGGACAGGTTTTCCTCTTCAATATCTCCTTTCTGATAGCTGTTCAGTGGCTCCACCACGTTGCCACCTATTCGCTCGGCACGTTCCAAATACTGATCGGTTACTTCCACGCGGTAGGTGGTGCTGATTACACTTAGGGTAGTAATACTAACGGCCAGCAAGGGCATAAAAAAAGCCGCATTCAGGTACAATTGGATTTTGGTTGAAAAGTTCAGGGTATTACCCGCAAATGTAAAATAAATAGTATAGGCTCCTAGAAGTAAAAGAATCAGAAATACCAGTACCACAAAAAGGAAAGAAAAATTAGAGATAATATCCTTAATGGAATATGCCTCAGAAATGATAGCGATGTCTTCATCACCCTGTCCTTTCACAATAAGATAATGATGCTGATCAATCAGCATTTCCTCATCGTTAATTGTTGTTTTTGGAAAATCATAATTTTTCTGCAATTTCCTGATCACCTGTTCATTACCAGAGCTATACATCAGTTCACCATTTTTAAAAATGGCATACTGAAAATCATTGCCTGGGTAAGCATTGGCATACCTGCGATCGATTAGCAATTCAGGATAAACGCTGTTCGGAAAAAAACGCTTTAAAGTCAAATCGATTACAATGTAGCCCCGGGTAACGCGATTCCGTTTCATTTCGATAAAGCAAAGATAGCGTTTCATACCTTCACCAACTGTGTTTAGTACACTGGGCTGATTGATAAAATAAATATCAGAATAATCGGCTGTTTTAAACCTTTCCTGTGATACTTCCTGTTTAAGTGTTTGATAATCAGGGATTTTTATATCATTAGAAATAGAATTACCATTGCTGTTGAATAAATACACCGCCACATCATATTTATCGAAATAACTGCTCAGATAAAACCTTTTTACTTTTTCCTTAATAATATCCTTACTGGAAAAATTGATCATAAAACGATTCAAAATAAAG
Organism: Cyclobacteriaceae bacterium; assembly: GCA_041745535.1. Taxonomy (GTDB): domain Bacteria; phylum Bacteroidota; class Bacteroidia; order Cytophagales; family Cyclobacteriaceae; genus JBGTIS01. Next base: position 8,543 of record JBGTIS010000391.1, read on the forward strand.
GCATCCTGTTTAATTTTATCGGCAGCCTCCGCCAGTAAAAATTCACCCAGCACATCATTATCTATCAAAATCTGATTGGCAAATTTTTGCTTATCGCCGGTAGTGGCAATCTGTTCATTGTAATAGGTTGCCATTGCTCCTGTTAAAGCACACATTAAAGCACCCAGAAACAGGTACAGAAAAGTAACATAAGTGATTCGGGTCAGATTTTTAGGGAGTTTCAGCAGGTACAGCATTACAAAATAAAGGGTATTGATAATTATGATGAACGGAAGCGGAATGTGGGTAAACCCGTACAAGATAATGGTGATCAGCAGCCCTGTACCAAAGCTAATGTACACATACAACTGAGTGGTAAGGCTATTGAACAACCTGAATAAAACATGCAGAACCAGAAAACAGGTTGCCGAACTGATAGCAATAATCAGGAGGCTGATGATCTTGAAAGCCGAAAAATCAATACTTTTGGTAATATCAAGGGTAAGTTGCGAATTAAAATAAAGAGTACGTAGGCTATAAAACAGAAAATAAAGGGTTAGAAAACTCAGCACTACCACAAGGCAGGAAATGATGAGCCTGACTGGAGTTGGCGCGAAAATTATTTTCCGGTGCAAACGCGAATAATGATAATTCCGAAACACGTACCAGGCAATTATCAGGCAGATAAGGGCATTAAGAAAAAGATCACCCAGCGATGGATTCACCACTGAAGAGGCATAATACCTACCATTGAACAACGCGAGCGGGCGCACCACATTCGGGAAATCAAAAGTCAGCATTAATATCCTGATCAATACCAGGGAAAGCACCAATAAGGCAAATCCTTCCCCAATCCTTTTCTGCCGCATCAAATAGTCCACCTCTTTTTTTAGCCCGATAAAAAACAAGAGGATACTAAAAGAAAAAAGAACCAATAATAGCACCTGCAAACCAAAAGCCGGTTGCTGTAATCTGCTATTTAAAAATTGAGTTTCTAAGGCTAAAGCGAATAATGGATGATCATTGAAACTGATAATTTTATCATCTTCATCGGCTTGCGAAACCTCTTTAACCATAAAATCGCTCTCAATCAGCAGGTTAGGATTGTACCCCTGATTCAGGTATTTATTATTTATTTTAGTACGCTGATATACTGGGAGTAATACATAGATTTCAAAATCGGCTGTGTCACTGGCATAAACTTCCCGTCTTGAAAGGTAATCACCATTTGGTAAAGAAAGATATTTATATTGGTAATTGCCTGTAACTTCGTCATAGGTAGGCACATACCGGTAATCGCTCCAGAAAATTAACTGGGCATTTTTAAAAATGTAATACGATTGGGGTTGATCAATATTCAGTGTACTGAACTCAAGGTCGGGTGCTTTGGCCAGGTTATTTTTAACCATCCGTGCTTCCTTTTCCACCTGTTCCAGAGAAAGCTTGATTTTTTTTTCTACCTCAATGAAATGTTCTTCCCTGGCCTGGTAATTATCGACCAAAAAAAATCTGATCAGCAAAGCGACAGAGCCCAATGCTAAGGAGGCGAATAAAGGTAAATTCCTGGTTTTGGTTAAGGCGGACACGATGCTGCGTGAATGAAAAAATTAAAAATGCGAGAATCTTATCTCAATATTACATTGTTTTTACTGTAGTAAAAAACAGAAAAAAGGATTCCTTTTCTTCAGCGGAATCGCAATTGGCGTGCCACAACCCAAAAATTCGGTATTCTTAATTATGATTGTGAAGGCAAGAATCGCATCCACTCTTATCCTTACCAGAACTGGATGCATGATAATCGTTCAAAAGCAGGTTATTTCAACGGGTTTCGGTTCTTTGCTCCTGAGCGAATTTCTGCTGATAGGATATATTCCCCACACCATATAAATACAGGGTTCTGGAATACCTAAAAATAAGGGGCAACAGCAGCAATACCACCGCGGGTGCTGTTACCACATAAATCCACAAACTTGGATCATCAAAAATATTGAAAAGAATAAAGCCGGTAATAAATAAAATAGCCACATTAAAAGCGTAGCTGATGTACATGGCACCAAAAAAAAATCCGGGTTCTCTTTCAAATCTCAGGTCACAAACCGGGCAATGTGTATTGGTTACACTAAATTTGAGGGGTGCCCTCAGCAAACTATATCTGAATAATTTTCCCTTCCGGCAGCGCGGGCACTTATGATTGAGAATAGCGTGTAGTTTTGACTCTGGCGGCATTTTTTTTACTTTGTCGATACCAAAGATAAGCTAAAACGGCAACAATCAGATAGGGTGCGGCGAATAAATATAAAATTCCCACATTCAAACCTGCCGCCAACGACACGTCGCCCTGGCTCACATTATTTTCTACGGTAGTTCTGCACATGGCACATTGCGCCCATACAGGCTGCCCATTGATCAGACAGAAAGCGAAAGCCAAAAAAAAGACAGTAATTATTTTTCTGATCATTATATTTTTTTTCTAATAGGAGAACATCCGTTGGCACAATCTGGTTCCGGTAATTCAAAAAAATGAAATTGCCTCGTCATTCACAAGTTTTTAGCCATTACCTTTTACAAGTTCGGGTGTAATGTAGGCCAGTAAGTCCACATTCCCTTCTGAAAAACCCTTCCAATTATCAGATTCACACGAAAGTCGTGCCACGCTACAGGGTGCCATCGATCCTATTTCTTTGCGGGTAAGGTATTCGGCCAGGTAGGTAACCACTGGGTTATGACCAATAATCATAACCTGTTCATAAGCCTCTTTCTGATTGTTAATAAGTTCAAGCAAACTTCGAACGGAAGCTTTGTACACATCTTCTTCCAGTAAAATTTTATGGCGCTCAAATTTTAATTGTTCCGCTATTAAAAGCGCTGTAATTCTGGCTCTTTCGGCATCGCTGGCTATCATTATGTCAGGGCGGCAATGCTGGTTATAAAGGTACTGTCCAACGCGTGGCGCATCCTGATATCCGGTTGGTGAAAGAATTCTGTCTTTGTCTTTTTGCCCCCGACCGGACTCCAAGGATTCGGCATGCCGAATTAAAAATAAAACTTTAGCCATTTTATAACGGTTGTGAGTTAATGAACTTATTTCCTTTTATTTGCATTTCAAAAAATAGAATTTGCGGAATCTCTTACAAAGTTATCACGTATTAACAATTCTGATACTTTTTAAAAGAATTTACTTTCTGTATTTTTTAAACTATTTTAACGGTTGTCACGTGATAGCCAAAAATCGTATTGCAAACAAATTAATAGATTTGCGTTTTAATATAAAGGGTTAAACATAAATTATTGTTATGTCAAAAAATTTAGTAATTGTAGAATCTCCAGCCAAGGCTAAAACGATTGAGGGTTATTTAGGGAAAGATTTTAAAGTGGCATCCAGTTTCGGGCATGTGCGTGATCTTCCCAAAGCCGATAATGCCATTGACATTCAAAATGGATTTAAACCCACCTATGAAGTAACCAGTGATAAAAAGGAAGTAGTAAAGCAGCTCAAAAAAATGGTTAAAGAAGCTGAGTTGATTTATCTGGCAAGTGACGACGACCGTGAGGGTGAAGCCATTTCATGGCACCTGAAAGAAGCTTTGGGCCTGAAAGATGATAATACCAAACGCATTGTTTTCAGAGAAATTACTAAAAACGCGATATTAAATGCCATTAAAACCCCAAGGGGTATTGACCTGGCGTTGGTAGACGCCCAGCAGGCCCGAAGAATTCTGGATCGCCTGGTAGGCTTCGAGCTTTCGCCCGTACTGTGGAAAAAAATCAAAAGAGGCTTATCAGCCGGAAGGGTACAATCGGTAGCCGTTCGGTTAATCGTTGAAAGGGAACGTGAAATTCAGGATTTTAACGCAAAATCATCCTATAAGGTAACAGCAAGCTTTTTATTGGAAAAGGGAAGCGTACTTAATGCCGAATTACCCCAAAAATTCGCCACTGAAGCCGAAGCATCACAGTTTCTGGAATCGTGTAAAAACGCGGAATTCACCATTGCCAATCTGGAAAAAAAGCCAGTAAAAAAATCACCTGCCGCACCCTTTACCACTTCTACCCTGCAACAGGAAGCTTCCCGCAAAATGGGTTTTTCAGTAGCCCAAACCATGACGTTAGCCCAAAAGTTATACGAATCTGGAAAAATTAGCTATATGCGTACTGATTCGCTTAACCTGTCAGAAGAGGCAGTTAATAAGGCCACTGAACAGGTAACGAACGCTTACGGGAAAGAATTTGTGTTTAACCGAAAATATAAAACCAAATCCGATTCGGCACAGGAAGCACACGAAGCCATCCGGCCTACCGACTTTTCCGTAACCGAAGCTGGTAAGGATCGCAATGAAGTTCGCCTGTACGAATTGATTTGGAAAAGAGCCATCGCTTCCCAAATGGCTGATGCGGAAATCGAGCGCACCACGGCTACCATTGCCATTTCAAATTTACCCCAAACCCTGGTCGCGACCGGTGAAGTAATCAAGTTTGAAGGTTTTTTGAAGGTATACACTGAATCTACCGACGATGAGGAAGAATCAGAAGCCAGCGGCATGTTACCCCCCTTGACAATAGGACAAATACTGAATCTGGATTTGATGAAAGCCCGGCAGACTTTTACCAGAAATCCGCCCCGTTATACAGAGGCAAGTCTGGTTAAAAAATTAGAAGAGCTCAGCATAGGCCGGCCTTCAACTTACGCGCCTATTATTTCAACCATACAGAAACGCGGATATGTGCTGAAAGAAGACCGACCCGGTGTAGAAAGAGCGTATACGGAAATTATTCTGAAAAAAAACGAGATCAAAAGCGCCAGCCTTACTGAAATTACCGGAACAGAAAAGAAGAAACTTTTTCCTACCGATATGGCCATGGTGGTGAATGATTTCTTACTCGACCATTTTTCTGATGTAATGGATTATTCATTTACGGCAGAAGTAGAAAAGGAGTTTGATGAAATTGCCCAGGGCAAAAAACAATGGGACACCATGATTTCAGAATTTTATAATCAGTTTCATCCTAAAGTTGAAGAAAGTAACCAGGCCGATCATTCTAAAGTCAGTTCCGAGCGGATGCTGGGTGATGATCCCAAAACAGGATTACCAGTAACAGCTCGCCTTGGAAAATTTGGTCCTATTGTGCAATTGGGTGAGACCGATGGTGAAGAAAAACCGAAGTTTGCCAGCCTGCGCAACGGACAATTACTGGAAACCATTACCCTGGAAGAAGCGCTGGAACTGTTTAAATTGCCCAGGGAAATTGGCGCTTTCGAAGGCGAAGTAATGACAGTAAGCATTGGTAAATTTGGCCCTTACGTCCGACACAAAAATAAATTTTACTCGCTTTCCAAAGAAGATGACCCATTTACGGTAGATGCTGACCGGGCTGTAGAAACCATAGAAATAAAGCGGAAAGCCGAAGCTGAAAAATACATCAAAGTATTTGACGAAAATCCGGATGTACAGGTATTAAAAGGTCCGTATGGCCCGTATGTTAAAATAGGACACAAAAACTTTAAAATCCCAAAAGGTACTATTCCGGAAAACCTTACCCTGGAAGCATGCATGGCTTTGGCGGAAAACAAAAAAGATAATAAGAAAGAAAAAAAAGAGAAAAAATAATTATTGTTAATGGCTTAAACTGAAGTAATTGTCTGAAAATCCTCATCAGGCAATGCTTCATTTTAATTTATTTCCTCCTAATTCTAATCCGCGATTTCCCTCAGCTTTCAAATATTTCTTCTTATACAAACCATCTGTTCAACTCCGCGATCTGTTTATAATTCTAACTCATGCTGAGCGGTAAACTTGTGATAAATCGCAAAACAGTGGTAGATTTTTCATGATGAATTAAACAGATGCCAATAAAAATCTGTTAATTAATATGACAGACAAAAATTTCTAATCAATTACCTAATCAACCAGACAATTAAAATCAACGGAACCGTTTTTATAGGGTAATTTATCCAATTAGTTAAATTTTTCGTTAGATACTTATAAAGCTTTGGGCTTTTCAAAATACAGAACAACCAAAACTAAAACTACAATAAATTAATATGAAAAGATTTATAAATTTAATGATGGCTGCTATCCTTGGCAGTGGTCTCACCATTGGAATATTCTTTATGCTGAATCAGCAGGCTAAGCAAAACAGCTCGAAAATCAGCGCATATGCAGGTAATACGTCTTCTTCTAAAATTCCGGTATATAGCACCCAACAAGCCCTGGCAGACGCGCCTGTAGATTTTACCAGAGCCGCTGAAAAGGTTATGCCCGCAGTGGTTCACATCCGGTCTAAACAGACTTTTACCCGAAACCAGCAGAGAAACGGACAGGAAAATATGGATGAACGCCTCAGAGATTTTTTCGGAGATGATTTCAGAAGGTTCTTTCAATACCCCCAAGAGGATGTACCCAGAGAAGGTATTGGTTCAGGGGTAATTATTAGTGAAGATGGTTATATAGTTACCAATAACCATGTGGTAGACAACTCTGATGAACTTGAAGTATCTCTTACCGATAACAGAACCTATACTGCCAAAGTAGTGGGAAGTGATCCTACCACCGATATTGCTGTTATTAAAATTGAGGATGATAACCTCCCCTATCTCAGGTTTGCCGATTCTGACGAGGTAAAAGTGGGAGAATGGGTATTGGCAGTAGGCAATCCTTTCAATCTTTCATCAACCGTTACGGCAGGTATTGTAAGTGCCAAAGGCAGGGCCATTGGAATTTTAAGAGAACAATACGCCATTGAATCGTTTATACAAACAGATGCTGCCATCAACCCTGGAAACAGTGGCGGTGCCCTGGTCAATTTAAATGGCGATTTAATTGGTATTAATACAGCCATTGCTACTTCCACAGGATCTTATGCCGGTTATGGATTTGCCGTTCCGGTGAATCTGGTAGGCAAAGTAGTAGAAGATTTAAAAGAATTTGGTGTGGTACAGCGTGGCGTGCTGGGTGTGGCCATCCGATCGGTGAACAGTGAAATCGCACGTGAGAACGATCTTGACGTAGTAAACGGTGTATTCATTGACAGTGTATTTGATAATAGTTCAGCGGAAGTCGCCGGTATTAAACAGGGCGACGTAATTGTTGAAGTAGAAGGTGTAACCATTAAAACAACTTCTGATTTACAAGCCATGATCGCCAGTCGCAGGCCTGGTGATGACGTAAGAATTACGGTAGACCGCAATGGTGATATCCGTGATATTAATGTGAAATTGAAAAATCTGGAAGGAAAAATGGAGGCAGTAGCCCGTGAAAAAACCGAAGCACTTGACGTTTTGGGTGCGGAATTCCAAATTTTATCAAAAGCTGAACTGGATCGGTTAAAAATAAAAAGTGGCGTTCAGGTTAGCAGGATCTATAATGGCAAACTCCGCAAAGACACTGACATGGCAGAAGGCTTTATTATTACCCACATCGACAGCCAACCGGTAGACGAAGTAGACGATATTCGCGATATCCTGAACCAAAAAGAAGGTGGTATTTTAATAGAAGGGATATATCCAGATCGGCCAGATGAAAAAAGATTCTATGCTTTTGGCATGTAAGTTTTTTTTAATTATTTAATAATTTGGAAGCAATGCTATAAAAGCATTGCTTTTTTATGCGCTCTAAAAAGAACTCTTTTTGCTTTGTGGTCGCCAAAACAAACTTACCATAGAAGTCCAGGCTAGCAGTAAAAACAACCAAGGAGCTAACTCTGCTATGTGCTCTACCAGCGTTGTTAAGGTATTTACCTTTTCAGTCAGCCGCTCGATGATCCAAGCCAGCGAAGCAAAAATAGCACCGGTCATTCTCACCACACGATACCAAGACGTACGGCTTAGCACAATCAGCCAGGGAATAGTCAGGACGATGACCAATAGCTGCATGAGCTCTATGCCCACTTTAAAACCCAGGATACTCAGTGCCATACGACTGGCGTTCAGTGGCATATTGGCTAGTGTACCCGCGAAAGCCAGTCCGTGTACCAATCCAAATCCAGCTGCTACCTACGTTTCATGTCCGGGAAAAATAGGGCGAATGGCATGAATAGCCGAAACCAGGATGGAGAAAGTAATGAGCGTTTCCACAGGCTGACTGGGTAGTTGAATCCACTCCAGAGCACCCATATTATGGAAGAGCTACCTCATCTGCAAACGCTTGTTATAGATGAATCTTTCATTGATTTTTCTTTACCACACCCTCCTACGGTCCAAGATGTCGTAACTGAAATGTGAATGGTATCACCGAATTGCTGTTAAAGCTCATTGTTGAAGAAAAAGAGGAATACGAAAAAAGCAGACTGAGGGTCATTCAAGACCGAGCGTATCTCAAGACGGCGCTACAATCCCTGAGAGAATTCACGCTGATTCCCACTTTCGCTAATTTTATCTACATAAAATTAACAGAAACCAGTAGTGGGAATCATTTAAGGGATCGATTACTGCTTCATCGCTGCTGGTGTTCATTGAGCTTGGGCTTACGTCATTTAAGATAAAGATGGTTTAAGAGGTAGCCAACTTTAAAAATTATGTTTATTAACATAATAATAGTTATACAACTTTTGGTAATACCCTGAATTAGGTATACACTAAACTTGTAAACCCATGAGAACCAAAGAAAAAATAGTTATAAGAGCAGATCCATTCTGTAATTGCCTGATTCTAATTTATACAATTTGGATTATATTTGGCGCTTACAAAAATCCCCTTGTATATTTCAAAAATGACGCGGTATGTCCTCTAAAAAAAATTTACTAATTCTAATATGTTTTATTGCTTTTGTTAGCTTGGGACTTCCTGATGGGCTATTAGGCGTGGCATGGCCTTATATGCACCTTGATTATAATGTACCGCTGAACTCACTAGGCTTATTGTTAATTAGTTTTACGGTAGGCTATCTGTTAACGAGTTTCAATAGTGGAAGAATCATGGCAAAAACCTCTTTGGGCATCCTTCTTTCTACAAGTTGCGCCATTACTGGTTTGAGTTTGATGGGTTTTGGTTTTGGAGATCAATTCATAATTCTTTTGATAATGGCATTTTTATTAGGAGCTGGTGGTGGTGCCATCGATGCCTCCATCAATACTTTCGCGGCCCATAATTTTAGCGCCAGTACCGTAAACTGGCTTCATGCCTTTTATGGTGTTGGAGCTACCTTGGGCCCTATCATCATGACAACCTATTTGGTCAACAGCTTCCCCTGGTCTACAGGATATATTACTGTAGGCAGCGTTCAGCTCATGCTCGCCATTATATTTTTACTTACCCTCAAGTTGTGGAAAACACAGACCGATCATCAAGTGCCTGTTATAAATGCTACAAGAAGTCAGACATTGAGTCTGCCGGTTACCTGGTTAAGTCTCATTGTATTCTTTTTGTATACAGGAACAGAAATCAGCATGGGTCAATGGCTTTTCACAATTCTTACAAAGGCCAGGAATATCCCCGAAGCAGAAGCAGGTTTCTGGACAAGTGCTTACTGGGGCAGTTTAACCGCAGGCAGGATATTCTTTGGCATTATACTAACAAGGGTTTCTGTTAATAAAGTGTTATTCGGTTCATTCACAGCAGTAGTTGTTGGAGCTGCTCTGATCGCCCTGAATCAAACCAGTGTGGTTACATTATCGGGCATCATGATTGCAGGTTTTGCCCTGGCTCCTGTTTTTCCAAGTTTAATTGCTTTAACTCCAAAACGTGTAGGAATTAATCATGCCGCGAATTTAGTAGGTTTTCAAATATCAGCCGCAATGGTGGGAGGCGCATTGCTTCCTGGTTTCGCGGGACTTATGATTGAGTCTTTTAGCATTAACTTTATCCCTGTCATTCACTTTTCTGAAGCAGCATTATTGCTTTTCTTTTATTTATGGCTTGCTTCAAAATTTAGGGTAGCGGCATGAACCTTTTTGGGAAGTATCATTTTGGATATTCTTAAACAGACACACTCAACATTAGAATTTGTGCGCTTCAAGATTACATGAAAAAAATTCAAAACTTATTAGCGGCACGCACGGCTTTTGACCTCTGTTTAGTAAATTTGAAACAGGTCATTATCAGCCTGTTTAATTCAAAAATTTAAATTCCTTATAATTTTACTTTACATATTATGGCTCAGATGCTAAAAGTTGGCGGTGTACCGGAACATTTTAACCTGCCCTGGCACATCGCGATAAAAAATAATCAGTTTAAAAAAGTTGGAATTTCTGTAAAATGGGCTGATTATCCCGGTGGAACCGGAGCCATGATGCAGGATATTCGGGATGGGCATTTGGATGTTGCCGTAGCTTTAACGGAAGGGGCTATTGCTGAAATCGTGCACCACTACTCATGTAAGATTTTACAACTTTATGTACAATCACCCTTAACCTGGGGGATTCATGTAGCTGCTGCTTCCACCTTTCAACTCCTGCAAGAACTGGAAGGTAAACGATTTGCCATCAGTCGCCCGGGTTCCGGCTCACACCTGATGGCTTATGTAAATGCGAAACAACTCAACTGGAATCCAAATCAGCTTACCTTGGTGCCGATCAGTAATTTAAATGGAGCCAGAAAAGCATTGGCAGAAAATGAAGCTGACGGATTTATGTGGGAGAAATTTATGACCAAACCATTGGTTGATCAGGGCGAATTCCGCAGGATAGGCGAATGCCCTACCCCATGGCCTTGTTTTATTATAGTTGCCAGCAAAAATGTATTAGCCAATCAACCTGAAGTTTTACCTGCCTTTTTGAAGGTAATTAATCAATCCTGTATGAATTTTATGCGCGATCGCTCAGGCCCCCAACAGGTTTCCGATCAGTATGGAATTCAATTCGACGATGCGAAACTTTGGTTTTCGCAAACAAAATGGGCTACCGACAATAAAGTTGCGGCTGCTATGCTGTCAGGGGTGATGGATACCCTGTCAGATATCGGCAGTATTAAAGAAAAAGTTCAGCCGGCTGATCTTTGCGGAAAATTTTGCCAGCTTATTTAGAGGCAGCGATTAAACAAACCGTTTAATAAACTCAAAACCCCAAAAATAGCTTTAATCAGCCAAATTCGGGGTTTTATTTAAATATTGTGTTATCTTTTACGAATCAATTAGTAATATTCAAAAATTAAATTTTTAGAAATGACGAATATCTATTTTCTTAATGGTTTCGTCCATTGATTTAAATGGCAGAACCACTTTTAGTACATTTTCCTCAAATACAGCATCAATATTATCAATATCCACAAATGGTGGCAAATCAAATGATTTGCTAAACCTGGGTACTTCTGGTTTCTCTTCAGCTTCTTCAGTTGTCAGAAAATCATTTTCCTTTTTCAATACAGAATAAATAATCAGCTGATTGCCTTGTAATAAAATATTATATGATTCGCTGCTCACTCCCGGAGATGACAATTTAATTTGTATGTGATCTTCATTTTTATCAACAGCCACTGATGTCAAAGTTGTTCCACCATTGATTGTATTCATCATATCAATCTGGCTCATAAAGTCTTTAAATATATTTTTAGTCTTTTTCATTTCATCCTCCAAATTTTTCTGTCAGTGGTTATACAAAGGATATACCATATTATTTCTAAGACTTTTTCCTGGATATTTCAATAAAAATAAGTCACATTGTCGTTTAAAATCAAAATTATTATGTCGTATTGGCAGTTAGCTCTGGTTTTTTCTGGTTGATTCACCGTTTTGTATATATTTTTGGTAATTTTCACCACTCAATATGGTCAATAACCTTTAAACCTTATAAAATGGAAATCAGATTTGATAATCAGGTGGTAATTATAACGGGCGCAAGTGCCGGAATTGGCAAAGCTGCCGCCCTGGCTTATGCCAAATCAGGGGCAAAAGTGGTAGTCAACTACCGTAAAAGTAAAGAGGCTGCTGAAGAAGTAGTACAGCAAATTCAGGCACTTGGTGGAGAAGCTTTGGGTGTACAGGCAGATGTGAGTAAACAAGGTGAAGTAGAGCGGCTGATTTCAGCGACTTTAGACGCCTATCAGAAAATAGATATATTGGTTAATAATGCCGGTACATTGGTAGGGCGCACTACTATTGAAGAAACCTCTGAGGAACACTGGGATAAAGTAATGGAAGTAAACTTGAAAAGTGCCTATTTATGTGCTAAAGCGGTTATTCCTATAATGAGGAAACAACAGCAGGGGAATATCCTCAATATCACTTCAGTAGCAGCACGAAATGGTGGAGGCATTGGTGCCGGCCACTACGCGGCGGCTAAAGCGGGCATGCTTACTTTAACTAAAAACCTGGCTAAGGAATTGGCTCCTTATCATATTCGGGTAAACGCCATTGCACCGGGGGTGATTACCACCCTTTACCATGATAAATTTACCAAACCTGAAGCCCGTGAAAATTTCAAAAAAGCCATCCCACTGGGCAGGGAAGGAACGCCGGAGGAAGTAGCGTATGGCATCTTGTTTATGTCATCAGCTTTCGCGGAATATATTATAGGCGAAACACTGGAAATTAATGGCGGCATCCTGATGGATTAAACCTGCAGCATAAAAAAATAGGTACAATGGCAAGTCCTGTACCTATCTTTATGCATATAAGAATTTCTACGTATTACAAAGTAACCCTGACAACTGCTACTTTTTGTCACCTTTGTGTAAAGGGTTGTATTAAAATGTAATTAATTGTAATCGGGGTTACTTTGATTCAGGATCAATAAAATTGAAGGTCAAAGTAAAGTTAGGATGGTATCAGGCGTTAAGGGGAAGGGCAATTTTAACCTGTGAACCTTTATTTGCCTCACTGGTAATTGTAAGTTTTCCGTTTAGTTTATTTACAGTTTGGTGAACAATATATAAACCCAATCCCGAGCCTTCCGACTTATCCGTAGCTCGATAAAACATATGGATCACTTTAGCAATATGCTTTTTGGCAATACCAATACCATTGTCATTTACCTTAATCAGCAGAGATGACCCTTTTACCATGATTCGAATTTCTAACTTGTTTTCCCCTATATAATAATTCTGATATTTGATCGCATTGGAAATCAGGTTAGAAAAAATGATCTGGATTTTTAAAGGATCCGAATAAAAAACGCGTCCATTCAGATTGACCACCACCGTTTTTTGTATGCGGTCAAATCCTTTCTGAAAACTTAATTCGTTAAAGCAATTACTAATAATGTTCTGAAAATCAATCGCCACCGCATCAGAAAGGTTATTATTAATTTTAGCGAAGTCCAGCATATTCCGAACAAAGTTATCTAACCGCAATGCTCTTTCCTCAATATGGTTGATATACAAATTGAAATTATCAGGATCAATTTCTTTTTGGATCAAATTTACAATGCCCAGGATAGATGCCAGGGGAGACCGAATATCATGAGAAATTTTATAAACGATCGTATCCAATTCGTAGTTTTTGTTAGCCAAATCGCTGTTTGCCTGCTCCAACTGTTTTTTACTGATTTGTAATTCCTGGTTCGAAGCTACCAGGCTATTATTCATTTGCACCAGTTCGTTGTTCATATTTGTTAGCGCTTTCTCCTGCGAAGCCAACTGCTGATTTCTGATTTGTAATTCCTGTAAAATTTCTTCAAATATTTCCTGTTCTGAAATGTCAATAGAAATGGCTCCAACAGCCTTGCCATTATTACTGTCGATTAATGGAAATTTAACCGTTAAAAAAGATAGCGTTTTTCCTGAAATAGCAGTTACATGGTGGATGGCGCGCAGTATTTCCTGGAAATTCATCACCCGCTCATCATCAGCACGTCTCGGATTTTCTAATTCATTAAGCAATAATATTTTCTGAGCCTCTTCTAAAGGTTGTGGCGCCCTTGGGGAGGTTTGATCAAAATTTTTATTTATATACAAGTATTTCCCCGTTTCGTTTTTTATCCAGGCAAGAAATGGGGCGTTTTTAAGAAAAATATCGAATTGATCAGGATCAATATTTTTTAATAAATAGGCCTGTAGTAATGCTTCCAGCGAGCTATTCAGTTGGTAATAACTTTTTTTGACATTAGTCAATTTTCCAACTTTTGAGCTTTTACGCATATAGGTTTACAGAATTTTAGTACGATATTAACTAAAACCAGGAAATTTTTTTTACATTAATAATTTTTTATTTAGAAGGGTCATTCCGATATGATGTATATTGGAGTCAGGGTATTGAAATCTTGATACCTTAATTAATCCGAAAAAATACAGAGAAAATTAAGCAATACCCGTTCTGCTAACTTATTAATAAATAGTAGTAGCATATACGGAGAATTATTTTCCCTGATTCGTAAACATTGGTAAATTCCTTCTGGAGACCTACAGGTATGTAGCCAAAATCCCGGATAATTCTTTACAGTCCTTAACCGCTTCCTTATCATTTTCACCAAGAACAAAATTTACATTTTGGTTGCCCAGCAGGGTAACCTGTACATTTTTGTTAGCATTATCAGCTATCAGGTCAATTATTGGAATTTCTTTGGATACCCGGTAATTTACTGTTTCAATCACATTATTCCCACGGCTTTGCTCCACATAATTAGGGCTTGAAGTAGGTACGGAAGCGGTGGTTAAACTATTTCCGCCTGCTGAAACACGAGCCTGGGTATGTGCGATAGGAGCTTCGCCAGCAAAATGTGAAGCCAGGTATATTTCACCATTGTCATTGACATAACAGATGAGCGTATTTCTTGACAATTCAGGTGTATCCCAAACTTTGTGCACATACCATCCAACACCACTGGCATCAACGCCGTAATTAAATCGCTTCTTCAAATCTTCAAACTTTGCCCTAAGGTTGGACGCGTTTTTTACAGGCGGTATCGCGTTCGTTTCGTTGCTGGCAGGTTCGCGCGCAGTGGCAACCTGACCGGAGGCGGGTTGAGGTGTTCTTTTAGCTGGCTCCTTCGCTGGCGCTGTTTCCTCTCTTGCAGCAGGAGTTTTCTTAGGTTGTGTACGAGCGGCAGGCGCTTCCGTTTTTTCATTTTGCACTGGTTGTGATGCCTTCGGAACCGCCGCGGTAGCATTTGGTTGGTTCTGAACGCCATCATTGTATTCCAGGCTATCAAACATAACTGGTGATTCTGTTTTTACAGATTTATCCTTATAGTTGGGGTCTCTTTTATCGTCTCCTATTAAAAAAGAAACAGGAACTGATTTGGAATTACCAAATAAGCCTGATTCATATACGATTGAACTTCCCAGAATATACAAGGCAACCACAGCACCAATGGCTAAAAGTACTTTAAATGAGACAGCAATAAATTTTTCCATTCTGATTAAGTTTTATTTTGTAAAAGAAGTCATCTTTTTTCAGGTTCAAATTTACTTAATAAGTTTAACTTATAAACAGTAACATTTTCGCGCGAAATTTTAATAAAATTAACTTTAAGTATTAGGCAGGTAATAGTTTACGGCAAATTTAGCTGTAATTATTATAAAATATGTGAAAATAGTTAAAAATTAAATAAATATCCTCAACTAAGTTTAACCCGTTACGGTTTTTCGAATGTGGAAATCCGGTCGAATCCTTATTCTAAACAAAATGATCCCGCTAAACGTTCAGTGGTTCTTCTACAAAAGAAAGCAATGCTTCGCCCTGAGCAAAATCCGGTATAATTAAATGTGCGCCGGCAAGAATTAACCTGGTTCTTTTAGCCGCATGCAAACCATATCTGCGCACCTCATCAGAAGCAATTCCTACGCAAATGGCGCCTACCCTTCTACCTTCTCTGATTTCTACGGGGCCATCTCCTATTACCATCAGGTTTTCACCTTTACAGTGATTCTCCTCCAGTATCCGGTTAATTACCATCCTTTTGGCGTCACCAATTTCGTTGCCTTTGGAACCATAAATGCCGCCATTGAACAAATCGGCATATCCCAGGGCGGTTGCTTCTTCCTTTACGTTTTCTTCATCGGTACCACTGGCCAGATACAATCGTACGCCCTTGTTATTTAATTTCTCAAGCATGCGCACCGCGCCACTCATGGTAAAATCGTGGAGTAATCTCTCTCCCCTTTTAAAACGCTGTAGGCGATCGTTCACGGTTTCCATTAAAGCGTTTAAATAAATGGCTTTGTATTCACCGGCAGATTTAATCTGGTTGGGCGATACAAATCCTTCTTCATTTATCATCTCAACCAAACCCTGCATTTGTACAATGGTTTGGATTCCCGTAGTTTGGTCGATGAACTTATGCACTTTTTCTGAAAGCTGGTCATACCGTTCCTGGTTCAAACCAAAAAGAGAATCACCACAAATGCTCTCCATCATTACCGGATACATAACCTGCTCCCAGCCTTCCCGCAGGGTAGATACCGTTCCGTCATGGTCAAAAATAACATGCTGGGTTGCTGAATCGCGATTTTTTGTAGGTATTACGATTTCGATATCAGTATTTTGCCAGTACACAGCCTTTCTCAGGTCAGCTGCTTTATCGGAATTGTAAATGTAAGCACTGTTTTTTTGAAGCCGCGATATTTCATCCGGATGTGCCGTACCGGTCTGCCCTAATTTCCGAACCGTGATGGCGGCAGCAAGATTGGCTACTTCCAGGGCAATTCGCGGATTAGCACCGGCACCCATACAGGCTGCAAACGCGCTAATTACCGTATCGCCGGCACCCACTGTATCGGTTTCACCAGGCACATAAATACCATTTACCTGATACTTTTGGTTTTTATTTACATAAATTATCCCATTTTCACCCCGCGTGAGTAAAACCGGACCTTCAATTTTTTCAGACAGGGTTTCGGCCAGTTTCATACAGGTGACCAAATCTTTCTCATCGGCAGAAGCGTGGCCTGTAATAGAAGCCACTTCTTTTACATTCACCTTCAGGGTTATGTTTTTAAGGCATTCACCGCCTTCGCGCAAATCAGCGAAAAATTTACAGGAGGCATGTTTTTTGGCCAACCGGTTTATCTGATCCAGCGCATCCTCATCGATGAGCGGTGTTACACATTGGCGATTAATAATTAATATATCCAGGGAATCGATCACACTTTCAATATTTTTGAAAATAGTTTCTTGTGCTTCTTTAATAAGCCGGTTATGGGTTCCAAAATCAATTCGTGATTCTTCATCACGCCCTATCATCGGTTTGATATAGGTACAGCTTTCCCAATTGTCGTTCCGCATCACCATATTACTGGTATCGACTTCCAGTTTGTGCAACCGGTACAGTAATTCCCGCCCCCACATGTCGTCGCCATACATACCAAAAGCCACTATTTTCCCTACTCCCAGCGCGTACAAATTATGAACAACATTACCAGCACCTCCTAGCTGTGTACGAACTTCGTTGCCATGGTGCACAGGTTTTCCTGTTTCCAGTGAATATTCTCCGGTTTCCTTTTCCAGATTATAATATACATCTAAAGCAAAATCGCCTACAACACCTACTTTCAGGGTATTAAGATTAGATAAAATAGCGGACAGGTCTTCTTTCATGGTTAATATTTTTAAAATTAGGAGGCTTTATATTGTAATTGATTGGATAAATAATCCGGCATGTTCTTTCAGCATTTGATAGTAGGTGGTTATTCCTTTTTCCAGAGAGGTAAATTCTTTATCATATCCAGCTTCTTTTAAACTTGTTAAATCAGCCTGGGTAAAGGTCTGGTATTTTCCTTTTAAATGATCGGGAAACGGCACCACCTCCACATCGGAATGATGGTCAACTTTTGAAATAATTTCCGCGATATCAGTAAAGCTGCGGGCATGACCGGTACCGCAATTAAAAATACCCGATTGCTTGTTTTCAAAAAAATGCCGGTTCACACTTACCACATCGTCCACAAAAATAAAGTCACGCGAAAACTTTTCACTGCCCTCGAACAAACGCATTTTACCACCCTGTTTCAACTGATTATAAAAGTGAAATATAACCGATGCCATGCTCCCTTTGTGGTTTTCCTGATAGCCATATACATTAAAGTATCGCAAACCCAATACCTGAGATTTGGGTGCGTTCTGGCTCAGGATACGGCGCACATAGTTGTCGAACATGAATTTTGAAAATGCATATACGTTCAGCGGATACTCGCACTGCCTGTCTTCCCGAAAACCATTTTCACCATTGCCATACACCGATGCGCTGGAC
Organism: Cyclobacteriaceae bacterium; assembly: GCA_041745535.1. GTDB lineage: Bacteria > Bacteroidota > Bacteroidia > Cytophagales > Cyclobacteriaceae > JBGTIS01. Next base: position 26,576 of record JBGTIS010000391.1, read on the forward strand.
GCATACAACAGGTCTACTTCCTTATTCAAACAATAATGAAGAATTTCTTTTGAGAACTCATAATTATTGCGCATCATGTACATACCATCGGTTTCGGTGGTGGAAGAACAAGCTCCCTGATGAAAAATAGTAGCCACATTTTTTAACTGTGGCAACCACTCTAAAAACGACTGTTTGTCGATAAAATCGGTAATGCGCAAAGAATTCAAATTAAGATGTTTCTGTGCGTTGGCCAGGTTATCTACCACCAGAATATCATCTATACCCATTTGGTTTAGCCCGCGAATTAAATTGCTGCCGATAAATCCGGCTCCGCCTGTTACAATAATCATGTTGTTTCTTTCATTTTTTTTATAGTACCTGTAGTGGAATAGCCATCCACAAAACCTATTAATCGCACCTCGCCGGCAAACTCTCTTCCAATCACATTTTCAACTTTATAATCGCCCCCTTTAACCAGCACATCAGGTTTGATCTGCGACAAAAGTGCGTAGGGAGTATCTTCATCAAATTTTACCACATAATCCACACATTGCAGGCTTTCCAACAAATAAGCCCTATCATCTTCCTGATTAACAGGCCTTTGTTCGCCTTTCAGCCTTTTTACAGAAGCATCGGTATTTAAGCCGATAATCAGTTTATCGCCTAAAGACCGGGCTGCCCTGAGATAAGCGGCATGGCCCCGGTGCAGAATGTCAAAGCATCCATTGGTAAAAATCAGTTTTTTTCCTTCTTTTTTGTCCAACTCGAGTTTTTTTAGGAGTTCCGGAAGTTCAAAAATCTTCTGGTCATTCATACTTTAAAAATTAGTGGTTTTTAAAAATACGGCAAATTATTTATTTCCCTGATTGATTCCATGGAATATCTTCCTTTTTTCCCATCCAGAAAGCAATTTTCTCACGTTGCCAGGTATAGGTAGCGGCTATGGTATCGCCAAAACTGATGATGGCCGGATACGAGAATTCATCGTCTTTCCCGCCTTCTTCAATATTTAGCGCACGCGGCCAGGTTTTGCCATTGTCATAGGAAACAGCGATGGTGAGTGGTGCACGGGTACCCCAGTTGTCACTGGCAGGATTATAGGCCAACGCCAGGGTTCCGTCTTCTAATTGCGTCAGATCAATGCCAGAGTTGGGATTTGGTAAATCGGTTGTATAGGCAGGCGACCAGGTTTTGCCATTATCCTCTGAATCACTACGACAAATATAACCGGCAGAACTTCGGATCAGCATATGCACCTTGCCCGGTTCCGACTCCCATAAGGTGGGCTGAATTACACCCTCACCCTGAATTTTATTACGATCTAAAGGGATAAAGCCGGTTGATTCCCAGATTTTGCCCCCATCCTCACTGCGGTCTACAAAAGCATTCCATACCTTGTTGTTTTCGTTGGAAGCGCCGGCCAGCCAGGTTCCGTCAGATAATACAATAGGTTTGTTTCTGACGGGGCCGCGTCCACCCTTATCACCTTTTACCAGTTCGGTAGGTGCTGTCCAGGTTTTGCCTGCATCTTCAGAGGTCATATACCAGGTTTCCCAAAGGTCTATGGTTTTTCCAACTTTAAAGAAAAGGTATACTTTTCCTTCTGGGGATTGAAATAACACCGGATTCCAATGAGGATCATCCCGGATCTTCGCGATTTCTACAGGATCTGACCATTGTTGTGGATTTCCCTGTGAGAGCCAGATGCCAACGTCATCGTCTTTTTCACGGGTTCCACCAAACCAGGCTACCATAAACTGCCCGGGGGCCATCCGTACCAGTGTAGAAGCATGGCATTGTGGAAAGGGTTTGTCATCGCCAAAAATAAAATCTTTAACAGGCAGTGGATTAGCAGTCGGGTTATTTTCGTTCACATTTTGACTGGAAGTGGAATTACAGGAAATAAAAACAAATGATAGCAATATTATTGATAGGTTTAATACATTCAGTGTCATGGGTAAATTCGGTGATTTTAATTGAATGGTTTACAAAATAATTCATCCCTGAATTTAAAACAAAAAAATTCACTATGCCTGAATTTGATTTTTTTTATCAAAAAATTTTCTGGTTTATGCTTTTTATGGCTTAATTATTACCTTTTTTCTTATTTTACAACCGCTTCCGACCATTTAAAAAGAATGATGTATGGCACTGATAAAATCTATTCATGGTATATCTCCTGTTTTTGGAAAAGACTGTTTTCTGGCTGATAACGCGACCATTGTCGGACAGGTGGTTATGGGCGACCAGTGCAGTGTGTGGTTCAATGCGGTGCTTCGGGGCGATGTAAACTCCATTACCATCGGTAAACAGACTAATATTCAGGATGGCGTAATTATTCATTGTACTTACCAGAAAGCCGCTACTGTAATTGGTAACCAGGTTTCAATCGCGCATGGCGCGATTGTACATGGTTGTACGCTTGAAGACCAGGTGATGATTGGCATGGGCGCCATTGTGATGGACCATGCCGTGGTACAATCCGGGGCTTTAATAGCCGCAGGCTCAGTAGTGCTGGAAAATTCTATGGTGGAAGCCAATTGTTTGTACGCTGGCATTCCGGCAAAAAAAATAAAAGAATTAAATCCTGAAAATAAGGTAATGATGGAAAGAATCGCGGACAATTACATTAAATACGCTTCCTGGTATGCCGCTGAATAATGTATTGGGTAAGTTAAAATATGAAATTAAAATAATTACAAATTGAAGCCTCAATGAAATTACAAAACCGAAGAACATTCCTTAAAAATTCATCTGCCATTACACTGGCAAGTGCCCTCCCCTATTCTTTCTGGCCGACTGTGCCCAAGCCTAAAGCCGCTTATAAATTCACGCTTAGCCTCGATCCTGGTTCTATTGGCATCAAGGCTGACCAGCGTGAACTGGTGAACCTGGCCCAACAGTATGGATTTGAATCGGTTACAGCGTATCCTGATTTCCTTGCATCGCTGGGTGAAAAAGACTTAAAACAGTTTCTCGGAGAAATGAAGGAAAAAGGGATTGTCTGGGGAACTTCTAATTTACCTTTCGATTTCAGAAAAGATGAAAATACTTTCAAAGCTGGCATCAAAGAATTGCCTAAACATGCACTGGTGTTACAAAAAGCAGGGGTAACCCGCATGGGCACCTGGATATTATCTTTCGATGATAACCTTACGTACATGCGGAATTTTAAGCAACATGCCGCCCGCATCCGGGAAATCGCCAAAATAGTCGGTGACCAGGGTATGCGGTTCGGACTGGAATATGTAGGGCCGAAAACTTCCTGGACTTCCAAACGTTTTCCTTTTCTCCATACCATGGCCGAAACCAAAGAGCTGATTACCGAAATTGGAGAACCCAATGTAGGGTTCATTCTGGATACCTACCATTGGTATAATGCCGGCGAAACGGCCGACGATATTCTTACCCTCACCAATCAGGATGTGGTATCCTGCGACCTGAACGATGCCCCGGCCAATGTACCGCAAGACCAACTGATGGATTTGTCCAGAATGCTTCCTTCCACAACCGGCGTAATCAATGTCAAAAGTTTCCTGGAAGCCTTGGTAAAAATCGGCTACGACGGTCCTATCCGGGCCGAACCTTTCAATAGAATTGTGAATGGTATAAGCCAGGACAATGCCCTTCGGATTACAGCTGAAACCATGAAAAAATCATTTGCTTTGGTTGAATAATGTAGCTGATAGAAAAATAAATGCCTGATAATACCTCCAGTTGGAGCGCGATTATCAGGCATTTACTTTTTAAAATTGTATGTAATTGATTTTCCCGCGAATTCCACGATGAGAAAAATCTAACTTTTAATTACTTCTTTCATGGCTTTCAGATTCTGTTCCGCGTTTCTGATGTTCTGATTCACCAGTGTTTTCATAGCTTCACCCTGACTGCCTTTCACGTTTTTCAGCAAATCGGCGGCCTGATTCAGGTATTGTAAACTTTCTTCCTGTAAAGCGATCACTTCTAAAATTTCTTCTTTGCTTTTTAGTTCCTGCTTTACATTTTTAATTAGCGCGTAAGCATAATTTACGAAACCCTGTGCCATCGCCAACCGGTTTTCCGGATTAAAGGCATAAGCGTTTTTCGCGGCCTGTAACTCTTTTTTATCCGAAGGCAAACCATGGTAGGCAGCAATGGCTTTAGAAAAATTAGTTGATTTTTCGCACGCTGCCAGCTCTTTCTCTATGGCTGCGTTGCCCTGGGCAAAAGCTTTAATACTTACCGGACAGGGCAGCAATTGCCACATCGGGTCCTGGGGCATATGGTTTTTGATAAATTCTTTCGGCTCAGGCAGAAAATATTCTTCTTTAAATTCCTTTACATATTTCTTTTTGTCGTTAATGCCACCGCTGCCCCAGGTTACGTCCATAACGTACCACCGATTGCCCAGCGAAACGGCGTTCCAGGCATGGTCCGACTGGGTAAATCCGTTGTTCGCGGAAAAACCAAAACCCTTGCTATACCCGGGAATTAATTCGCTCTGAATACCCTGGCTGGTACATAATGCCTGAAACAAACTGGCATACCCATGGCAAACTGCTTTCTTCTTCTGTATAACCTGATCGGGTTCCAGGTTAGAAAACCCGCCTTTTAGAAATGATTGCACATCGTATTCTATGTTTTCAGCAATCCAAACGTAAAAGCTTCTTACTTTTTCAAAATCATTGGACGCTGGTTTAACCAGATACTCGGCTAAGGTTTCCACACTGTTTGCTACCTTGGATGGCGCATTGCGGGCATGGGCATCAATTTTCTGATAATCGGCTGAATATGCTTGTGAATAAATGATTGTTGTAAAAATAAAAACGTAAGCAAAAATCGAATAAATTTTATGCATAGCATCGTTTAATTTGTTCGCACGAATTTTTCGAAATATGGCACATTTTTACGGTCTAACTCAATTAAATGCAGGCATAACCTTACACCTTTGATAATTTGAGAAAGTCAGGAACAAATTAAGCATAAGTGTCCTAACTAGTTTCAAACCTGCGTTAATTGAATATGGAGACAGAAAAAAAGCCATATAACATTTAACGCAAAAACCTCGGTTAAAGTGCGTTGTCAGAGATGGCTTGTGATAGTACAATAATAATATGAACGATATGCTAAAAAAATAAATTCCAGCTAAGAAAGCCAAATGCTGGTGTCAGGCGAATCGTAAAAAACAGGATATGCCTTTTCTTTAATTTCCATCCGAATAGAAAGCGGTAATATACCTAACATTTTCTCAAAATCCTGACGGGATACATGTTGCCCGATTACCCTGAAAGTAGCCATCGCAACCTCTGAAATATAGTGCTTTGAATCTCTTGTATAAGACGGACCTGTATACCGTGACATAATTTCGTTTATCAGGGAAGAGAAACTTTCCAATTTCCCGGGAAATGCATCTTTTATTGACCAGTCTTTTACAAACATGGCCTTAAAAGGAAGGGGTAATAAATTTAAAAAACAGAGTGAATTTTCAAATCCCAACCGATCCCTTAATGATTTAAGTACCAGTTCAACAATAGGATTTAAGTCAGAATCATTGCCGAAACTTTTTATTTCATTGGCAATTTCTGTCATTATTTCATCACGATAAATTGCGTGTCTTTCTATTTTTTGGGTTAATGTCATAACATAAGATTTAAAAATATGGCCGATAAAAAATTAGTACTACAATGTAAGAAATATTTTTAAAGAAATCCAAGATTTACACAATTAATATTTCTAAAGTATTATTTAAAAAATTGAGTTTAAGCAGCTATAAGTCAGCACTTTATATACTTTTTTTCAAAAATAAAATATGAATCAATCCAAAAAAAACACAAAATAATTATAGCATAATTCTGTGTAATAATTACACTTCAAACACGAATTTTACCGCATCCTCTTATTAGGCAAAATCCAGCTTTCAATCTGCCGCCAAATTTTATTTATGAAGGTTTAAAATTTACAAAGATACGATTGTATTATTTCTACACCGTTGATTGTAATAAACAAAAAGCTAAAAAATGCTGATACAAATCTGATTAAATAATTACGTCTTACGCCAACCGCTTTTTTGGTTACGAATGTCATTAAATTTTAGGGTATGGGCAAGGCGTTACTCCCATAATCCGCAAGGTCTACTTTTGGGACTTTAGCGCCAAACTTAGCATTAATGGCATCAATAAAGGTGTTGGCAGCCAGGGCATACCCCCTGGAATTTGGGTGTACCCCATCCAAAGAAAATCCGGCAAAAGGCGGCGAAATAGAAGCTGTTACCAATACATTATTGGTGTAACTTCCCTGTGTGGCTAAGGCAGCTAACGTGCTTTTTATATCGGCAACCGCCACCCGGTCAGAAACTCCTAATGTGGAAATGGCACCCTCAATAGCCACATTAAATGCTTCTACCCTGGCTTTTATAGAGTCTAATTCAGGTTGCACAAGTACATGTCGGTCAGTTAAAGGTTCGGCTAATCCCCAGATGCTGAACGGGTCATCAGGATTTTTTGGCCTTCCAATAATGGCACCGGCGGTTAATGTAACCAACTCTCCCATTTTCATTTGTCGGATTTTTGGTAAGGTAACAAAGCCACCCTGTCCGTCGGGCAAGGTAATTTCGGTCAGATTTTCATCTTCAATTACCAGGGAGTTCTTACCAAATCCAAAAGTAATTTGTCGGGCAGTTGCTTCTTCCTGGGTGATGATCTGATTCTGCTGGGCGCCCGCCAAACCCGCATTATAAATTTCATAATTGGTATTTAACAAGCTGACAATAACACCATCCTGCGCCGAGTTCTCACTGAAAGTGACGGCATTATAAGCCACCGTAGTAAAGAAAGGAATGGAAGTTACATCTGGAATATTGCCTACCACACCTTTGATAGTTGGATCGGTAGTCATCGCCTGTAAGGCCGCTACATATTGCATCTGAAAATTTTCAACGGCAGTCATCGGAATAATGCCCGATCCCCCGGTAGTGGCATAACCCAGTACGTCGTTGTTCCCCAGCCAAAAGAGGAAAAAAGTACCCTGGGCAGCTACGGCATCGCCTATCAGCGTAGACGTTCCTGGTGCGGAAGCAAACCGGGTATAGTATGGATTTTCAATAGCATTGCCTGGTGTACCGGTTTCGGGAATTAAAGCCTGCGCCAGTAGAATGCCGGGCACGCCAAAATTATTGAGTGCGGTTTTATCGCCTGTAAAAGCTGTAGGCAAATCTCCGGGTAAGGGAGTCAGAACTGGTGGATTGCCTTTTAGAATCAATTTTCCCAGTACCAGAGAAGGTGGCGCCGACAGCGTAGGATTGTAGCCGTTTTCAGAGTTAATATCGGGCTGATTGAAGGTAGCACTTCCACCACCTTCCCCCTCTATTTCCTGAAACTGTTTATTCAGAATAAGCGGAAGCGAATTAGCTTGGCCTTCACTAAATAGAGCAGCAGACTGGAATCCAGCTACCAGGGAATTGCCCACTGCCACAAATTTTGAGAAATCGGCTGAGCCTGCCGCGGGGGTTTCCGGCGTAGGCTCATCTGGTTGCGGACGGGTATAGGTAAGCACTTCCTGTTCGCATCCGGCAATAGCGATTATTAGAAAAAAAGCCGCTATATAACTAATTAATATATTTTTCATTTTTGTACAAGTTAAATAAACACCTAAATATTAGTTGAGAAATTCGTCGTAGGTAATGGAAAGAAAGAACATTTTACCTACAAAAGGAGCGGCGATATTGGTGCGGTAATCGCCTCCTGCCAGGTTGGTACCTCCCAGTTTAACTACTGTTTTTATGGGTTTTATTTTGTAGTTAACCTGTGCGTCCAACACACCGAATTCCGGGATAAGGGCTTCACCAAAAGAGTTTTGCCATTTGAATTCCTGCTGATACCGGTAAGAAATACTGAAACCCAGATTTTCAATAATTTCCCTGTTTCCTACTGAAATATTGAACCGATTTTTTGGTGTATTAAATCCGGGCTGAAAATCACTGGTTTCTGATTCGGCCAGGCTAAAAGTAGCATATGAATAATTACCGGAAAAGAAATAATCCATCGGCAGGTTATAAGAAACACCCAGCCCTAAGCCCCATGAGGATAGCTCTTCCTTCGCGTTTACATTAGGGCGCCAGGCAGTAAGCGCCGGTATGGTTACCCCTTTATGAACCGTAGGATTAATATTTCTAACATTTTGCTGGGCCAGAAAATCTTTGTAGTCGTTGTGATAATAATTGACATCCACCATCAGATTTTTAGCAAACACGCCTTTGTATCCTACTTCGTAGGCAATTAGTTTTTCGGGTTGTACAAAATCCAGATAAATTTGTTCCAGCCCCACCGGATTACCAGCGCCATCTACCGGTCTTCCGGCTGCCACCCATTGCTGGTACGAACGTTCCGTATAGGCGCCGCCTTCGAATAATCCATACCGTTCGGCATTGGCTTTTGAACCACCCAGCAAAATACCGGTGCTGGCAGGAAAGTATAAAAACTGAGCCTGTGTTTGGGGATTCCTGAATCCGGTTTGGAATGAGGCCCTGAAATTATGATCATTGGCTAAGGTGTATACCGCGGAAATTCTGGGGGTAACCTGTCCTTCAAAATTCTCATTTTTATCGTAACGGACTGAACCGGTTAGTTTGAGTTTATCGGCTAGTAACCGCTTGGAAAGTTGCGTATAAACGCCAAATTCATCAATGGTTATTCTGCTGTTTTTACCGGTTCCTTCCGGATCTTCATTAAAAACTGTTCCATCCGAAAATAAATCATATCGTCTGAAATTTCCACCTACCTGTATCTCGATAAATTCTACCAGATTTTTAAAGTTATAGTTAAATTCAGCATGATACAAGTTGGAGAGGGCTACCAGCCTTGCCCCGTTTTCAGTCTGGAATTTTGCTTCCCGTATCCGCTTGATGCTATCCTGCAGACTGCCGTTGTTTTTTACTTCGGTTAGAAACCGATCAGCAACCTGTCGTGCGTACGCATGAGCAGCTTCCGGATTACCGGCGGGTACCGCTTCGCCGGTAGCAGGATTTACCGCATACCCCTGGATGGCCAGCACATAGGATTGGCCGTAGTCAGGTGCCCACCCCCCGATGACAGCACCATTTTCTCCTCTGATCGCGGAGGGGCGGATGGCTTCGTTCACAAAAGCGCCCAAGGCAGTCAGGTTGTACGAATCGCCAGCATCTTCGGAAGTGCGGTAGGCGCGCGCAAAAAAGTTGTCTGACCGAATCTCAGCTTTAATGAAATCCTGGTTAAAATTTCTTAACACATATTTTTCACCACCCTGGTAAATAGAATTGCCACCGCCATACCGGTAACTTAAAATAGCTTCAACTTCATCGCTAAGGCGATAGTGTAAAGCGACATCTCCTTTTATACTTCTGGCGGAAAAGTCATTGATGAGAGCATCTTCCTGAAAACCGGTCCGGGTCACCTGTAGGGTACCAAATGGTGCTCCTAAAGCAATTGGAATTACCGTTTCATCGCCATACAGGTTCATGCCATCAAAATCCGAATCGCCGGGGATGTTAGGCTCCAGACCTGGAGTAGTGGCATCTCGGTAGGAATTCCGGTCGTTGGTATAGTCATTGCCAATCCAGTCTTCAGCATCGAAATAAGACAAATTGACTTTAAAGGCAAATCGGTTTTTAAAAGCTTTCGCGTACCTGACCGATAACCCATAAAGTGGATATGCCTGGTCCTGTGCTTCAGATGTAGTGAGGCCTACCTTTGCCTGGGCGCTGAGTCCCTGGTACTCAAAAGGGCTTTTACTATTCATTAACAATATACCATTAAACGCATTAGGCCCGTACAAGGCTGACGACGCCCCCGGAACCAGTTCCACACTCTCCACATCCAGTTCCGAAATCCCGGTAAGGTTGCCGGTAGGAAAATTCAGCAGCGGCGCTGAGTTGTCCATGCCATCAATTAACTGCACGAAACGCTCATTGGCAATGGCACCAAATCCACGGGTGTTGATGGCCGGAAAATTTAAACTGCCCTGGTTTACATGCACACCCTTTAAACTGGCAATGGCATCGTAAAAATCAGTGGCCGGTGCCTGCTGAATGCTAAGAATATCCATTTTCTCAATGGTTACCGGCGACTGCATGATACTTTCTTCTACCCGCGATGCGGACACTACCACTTCCTGGCCCATAATAGTTTGCTCTTCCAGGTTGATGTTCAGGTTATCGGCACGAGATTCGGTAATTTCTACTTCCCTGGTTTGATAGCCTACTATAGAAATTTGTAAAGTAATCGGAGGGGGTGTATTCACAATTAAGTTAAAATTTCCATCAGTATCTGTAATGGTTCCTATTACTTTGTTTTTTACTACTATATTAACTCCAACCAGGGCCTCCTGGCTTTCGGCATCTGTTACCTTTCCACTAATTTCTGTGTTGTTCTGAGCAGAAGCAAACTGGAAAAAGAAAAAGATAAATAGCATGGATAAGGAAAAGTAAGTTAGTTTTTTTATCATAGCTTATTTTGAAAAAAATTAAATAAATACTATTAATTGGGGGTTAAAATTAAAAAAATACTATTTTTTATGCGTTATAATGATAGATTTTATAAATATGTATCAAATATAACGGTTTCATTTATACTATTATTATAATATCAAATTCAAACAAAAGTTAAAATTACCTGATCTTTACAAAAGAATTAAGAAGGATTTGAGCAGTTAAAATAAGAATAAATCTCATTATCTGACATTATTTGACAACTTCTCCATATTTATTTATGGTTATCATTAAGTTTGAACAAAATTGTCAGGTCAGAAGCAGGATGAATTCACCAGAAATTTCCTGACCGCCGTAATAGTCAAAATATAGTATGGATGAGTTCGTCTTTGTACTATAACCCTTGCATCAACAGGAATATACACAACTTTCGAAAACCGTTATTCTCAAAACTTTCAGCACTTCGAGGCTATGAATCATAAAGAACCAGAAAAAAAACAAAAGAAAAGGTCGTTTTCTTCCCTTGCACATGTATTCCATACCATTATCTGGCCCAGAAAAAAACTATTGTTTGTGGGCCTTATCCTCATTATCATCAACCGGCTGAGTGGTTTGGTACTCCCCGGCTCGTCAAAATACCTGATTGACAACGTAATCGGGAATAAAAACCTAGAAATGTTGAAATGGCTGCTAATTGTGGTGGGCATTGCCGTTACCATTCAGGCTGTTTCTTCCTACTTCCTTACCCAGTTGCTGAGTGTGGAAGCACAGGCACTGATCGCCGAACTCAGGGTAAAGCTACAGAAACAGATTATCCGGTTGCCCACCCGGTATTTCGATAATAACAAAGCCGGGTCTATTGTTACCCGAATCATGTCGGATGTAGAGGGTGTGCGAAACCTGGTAGGCACCGGGCTGGTACAACTGGTAGGTGGATTTTTAACCTCTATTGTGGCACTGGTATTACTGGTACGGATCAATGCCACTATGACCATATTCGCCATGTTTCCGCTCATTGTATTCGGACTAATCGCTATGAAAGCATTCTCTTATATCAGACCGATTTTCAGAGAAAGAAATAAAATTAACTCTGACGTAAACGGACGGTTAACAGAATCCATCAACGGCATCCGGGTCATCAAAGGTTTTCACGCGGAGAAGGAGGAAGTTCGTATTTTTGAGTCCGGGGTTGACCGGCTTTTCCAAAATGTGAAGAAAACTTTGGTTTCTACCAGCCTGATCGCCAGTGCCGCCACCCTGTTGCTGGGTGTGGCCAGTATTGGCATCATGGCCATTGGCGGTAACCTGATTGTACAGGAAGAAATGACAGTGGGAGATTTTTTCGCTTTTACCTTGTACCTGGGTTTTCTGGTAGCCCCCATTATTCAGATGAGCAATATTGGCACCCAAATTACTGAAGCCTTCGCCGGACTGGACCGTATGGATGAAGTACTGGACCTGAGCAGAGAGGGTGAAGAACCTTCCCGAAAATTATCGTTGAATGGCATTCAGGGCAACCTTATTTTTGACCAGGTAAGTTTTGAATATGAAAATGGAAAAGAAGTAATCCATGAAATAAATTTTGAAGCCCCGGCAGGTTCCGTTACCGCATTGGTGGGCAGTTCCGGTTCAGGAAAAAGTACCATTGCCGGTCTGGCCGCTTCATTTTTACAACCTATATCAGGTAAAATTCTGATTGACAATCAGAATTTAGCGGATGTTACCCTGGACAGTTACCGTAGTAATCTCGGGGTTGTTTTACAGGATGATTTCTTATTCGAAGGTACCATCCGGGAAAACATCCTGTTTTCAAAACCTGATGCCACGGAAGAGGAAATCCTACTAGCCGTAAAGGCAGCACACGTAAAAGAATTTACCGACCGGTTTGAAGCGGGCCTGGATACCCTGATTGGAGAAAGAGGCATAAAATTATCGGGTGGGCAACGGCAACGCATTGCCATTGCCCGTGCCCTGCTGGCCGACCCTAAAATTCTGATTCTGGATGAAGCTACTTCCAACCTGGATACTGAAAGTGAATTATTTATACAGGAGAGCTTGAATAACCTGATGCAGGGCCGCACCACCATCGTAATTGCCCACCGGCTGAGCACCATCAGAAAAGCGAATCAGATTCTCGTAATTGAAGATGGCAGCATCCGGGAAAGAGGTACCCACGATGAGCTCATCAAAAAAGAAGGAAGGTATTACCAGTTATATACCTATCAGGCAAGAATTTAATTGCTTTTCGTTAGTTCATTTTCCGGGATATGCTCAAAAAACGGGCGCCATTTTTCTTTGGGTGAAGGTGGCGTTAATAAACTCACCACAACAAGCGATATTACTGAAACCACTACTGCCGGAATGGCAATATAATCGGTATCCATTGGGAAAGAAATGCCTACCAATGAAACACCTGAGGTTCCTTCCAGAATTTCGTTCAGGGAAGAAATAATAATCACCGTAACCATACCCGACAAAATAGAAGCGATGCCGCCGGCTGGTGTAACCCTTTTCCAGAAAAACGCGGCCAGCAGTGCAGGCGCCAGCGAAGCGCCAATCATGGTATACGAGATGAAGGCCAGTTCCAAAATGGTTTCAAACTGCGACACCATTAAAAAAGCAAGAATGCCCAGCACCACAATAGAAACGCGCTGAATCAAAAGGATTTGTTTGGAGGTAGCACTCTTAAAGATAAAGGTTTGAAAAATATCACGGGTAACATTGGTGGAAGTTACCATCAAAAAGGTGTTTCCTGTGGAAAGAATAATAGAAACACCCGCCGCAAACAGCAACGAACCGGCAAAAGGAGATACCTGTTCGTAGCCTATGCGTAAAATAATTTCTTCGGCCATGGCCCGGTTAACCGATCCGTCTGCCATAAAAAAGCGTGGATCATCGGCATAAATGGCATATCCAACCAGCGCGATGCTACACATCATCACCTCAATAAAAACTACCCCGATCAGCATTCCCAAAACCGCTTTTTTGGCCGATTTGGCATCCTTGGCCGAAGAGAATTTCTGATAAATGCTGCTTTCGCTGAGCAAAAGCAGAAATGTGGGCAAAATAATTCCAATGATCCAACCCACATCATGCCCCTCAAACATAGAAAGATAAGCAGGATTTTTCACTTCAATGGTTTGAATCACTTCCCGCAATCCCCCATGCGACTGAATGGACAGCGGCAGCACCACGATCATTGCCATAATCATGACAACGCCATTAAAAATATCGATGGAAACGATAGAAACCATACCGGCGGCAACGGTAAAGGCGATGATTACCGCACAGGAAATGATCATTCCCGTTTCCTGACTGATATCTCCCTGGGTAAGAATATTAATAAATCTGCCACCGCCCTTGAACTGGTATCCGGCAATTACCAGATAGGCAATTATGATGGTAACCGTTCCTAAAATGCGGGCAAGCCGGTTATACCGTTCTTCCAGGATGTCGGTAAGGGTATATTTGGCAATATTCCGCACTTTTTCAGCGATAAAATAAACTACCACGATGCCAATCCAGGCACCCATAGAGAACCACAGTTCAGAAAAACCAGATCGGAAGGTTAATCCGGCAGTACCAAACAAACTACCTGACCCAATCCAGGTACACACCAGGGTACCCACCAGCAGATAAACCGGCACGCCCCTACCTGCTACCATAAAATCGTCACCAGATTTTATCGAACGACTTTTATATATAATAACACCGATCAGCAGCAGCACATACGTTAATGTAACAACAATGTAGATCATAGGGGAAGTTTTAATAAGTTTATTTCAGTACCTCGACCCAGTTGGGCGCATCCACTGGTTTAAAGTGCATCAGGCCTGCTACCCATTTGGTAGGTAAGGTGGTAACCATCTGGTTGTAATCGTTCAGGCGGTAAATAAAGGATGAAACCGCTTTCCTGTAAAAGTCGTCAGAAATCTCTAATTGTTTATATAGGGTTTCATAACTTTCGTCGTCGTCAACGGCAGGTGGTAAAGAGGTAAATACCAATGTGGTATTATGCTCTACTTTAACTTTTTCAGTCGCACTCATATCTTTAATGGTGCTATCGTTCAGGTTTCCCGTAGCTTTTGTGAACAGATTTACCAGCGACGCGTTATTCTGACTGGCTACCTTGGCCAGTTGTCGCAGGGTGGCGTTTCTGAGTGCCGCGTATTTGAAAATCTCCTCTGATTTTTGGTTCAGCAGTTCACGTTTGTTTTTGAGGCTATTATAATTTACAATTCCCCACAAAAAAATGAATGCAAGTAAAGCTACAATAATTGGTAAATAACCCATATATTCAATTTGAGGTCATTCAATTATTCACATCTCGATGCCCTATTCAACGGTTCAGAAATATCGCTTCAAGTTTAGTATAACCTGTGAGACCTTTAAAAGATAATTATATACTCATAATTTTCACCAAACGTAAAAGTTCCTGATTCAGCGGTTTGGATGTATTGATACTTTCTTTAAAACTTGAATAAACCAGTTTGCCATTAATAATGCCGGCCATCATATTGGCTTTTCCACTCAGTAATCCTTCAATGGCAGCTAATCCTAAACGGCTGGCCAATATCCGATCGCGGGCAGTGGGTGCTCCACCCCGCTGAATATGGCCCAGGGTAGTTACCCTAATGTCCTTATCAGGCATTTTTTCCTTTACCTGGGCAGCGGTAGTAATGGCCCCTCCTGCTTCATCTCCTTCCGCAATTAATACGATAGAAGAAGTTTTGGAAAGCCTGCTGTTCTGTTCCAACGTATGCACCACATCGTCAATGGATGTACTGGTTTCCGGTACCATAATCAGTTCAGCACCTCCACCAATACCACATTCCAGGGCTATGTAACCCGTATGGCGACCCATCACCTCAATAAAAAATATCCGGTCGTGCGAGTTGGCCGTATCCCTTATTTTATCGATGGCATCCAGGGCTGTATTAACAGCGGTGTCAAAGCCAATGGTGGTATCGGTACCATACAGGTCGTTGTCAATGGTACCGGGAACCCCTACCGTAGGTATGCCGTATTCGTCGTAGAATACGCTGGCCCCGGTAAAGGAGCCATCACCACCAATTACCACCAAACCTTCAATACCACGGCGCTGAATTTGCTGATAAGCTTTTGCCCGGCCTTCTTTGGTACGGAACTCCGCGCTTCTGGCGGACTTCAAAATCGTGCCACCCCGCTGTATGATGTTACTTACAGAATAGGATTTCATTTTGTAAATATCGCCCTCGATCATACCATTGTATCCGTACCGGATACCATATGCCTCCACACCATGATATATAGCCCCTCTAATTACCGCTCGTACACAGGCATTCATACCGGGTGCATCACCTCCCGAGGTCAATACTGCGATCTTTTTCATTTATTGCTCTTGTTACTGGTAAAATTTATTAAAATAGCTTTCAGTTTTTTAGGGTAATGCTTGTATCTTAATAAATATCTTAATGATATTCGTTTTACGAATCTGACTTCAATTATAATCAAAAAAACAGGTTCTATAAAATTCTTTGTAAAATATAGAACCAATATTTTTAATTCTTAACAATTTTTAAGCGAACCGTTAATTTTTTACGAACCACCATTTCATGCATGTTCCTTTCGTAGATCTTAAAAAACAATACCTTGCGCACAGGCAGGAAATTGATCAGGCACTGGTAAACGTATTCGAAAAAAGTATTTTCGCTTCTGATGAAACCATCAGCGATTTTGAAAAGCATTTTACCGAATACCTGGACGCTCCTTATTGTATTGCCTGCGGCAACTGTACCGATGCGCTGGAAATTATATTAAGGGCCCTGGAAATACAGCGGGGTGATGAGGTAATTGTGCCTGCCAACGGTTGGCTTTCTGCCGCTGAAGCAGTGGTTTTGGTAGGAGGCACGCCGGTTTTTGCCGATAACCATCCAGACTTTTATACCATTGACCCAAATCAGATTATTACCAAAATAACCTCAAAAACAAAAGCAATCATTCCTATCCATCTGTACGGTCTGCCTGCTGACACAGATGCTATCAGAGATATTGCCCATCAGCATAATATTAAAATTATTGAAGATTGCGCCCAATCGCATGGCGCCACATACAAAGGAAAAAAAACCGGCACCTTGGGCGATGCCGCCGCTTTTATTTTTTATCCTACAAAAAACCTGGGCGCTTATGGCGATGCCGGTGCCATTGTTACTCATAATAAACAATTGGCTGAAAAATGCGGAATGCTGGCCAATCATGGGCAACGCATCCGAAATCAGCACCAACTGTTAGGAAGGAACAGCCGGATGGATACCCTGCAGGCGGCTGTATTAAATGTTAAACTCAGGTATCTGGACCAGTGGAATGCGCAACGCGGCAAACATGCCGCACAGTATATGGAGCTGTTGAAAGATACCCCCATTGAACTACCCCACGCTCCTGCTCATATGCTTCATGCGTTTCATCTTTTTGTAGTAAGGGTCAAAAACCGGGGGCAGGTAATCGATTATCTTGAAAAAAAAGGCATTCTCACGGCCATTCATTATCCAGTAGCCTTGCCCGATATGCCGGTTTTCTCGCATTTACAGACAAAACCGGAAGATTATCCGGTAGCCCGATCCCAGGCCTCGGAACTGCTATCATTGCCTATTTATCCGGAGCTCACAGCAGCGGCCATTCAATATGTGGCAGCAACCTTAAAAGCCTGCTGCCGGTAAGGTATTTTTCAGGAAAAATCTACAGTTCATTTGATCAAATATAATAAAAGTTATTTTTGCATCGCGTTTATGCTGAAACTTAGCAGTGATAAAGCGCTTGGGTATTTTTATTAAAAAGCCCGCTCACCAAACCAAACTATTTACATGAATAACCCCTTTTTAAAAAAAGCACTTCCTCATCTGATCGCGTTTTTTGTTTTTATCCTGCTGATGAGCATTTATTTTTCGCCTGTATTCACTGGGAAAAGTCTGGTACAAACCGATGTAATTCAGTTTGAAGGTGCCCTGAAAGAAACCCGTGATTACGAAAAAAATACAGGAGAAGCCATTTTATGGTCCAACTCTACCTTTTCGGGTATGCCTGTGTGGGCCGGGCTGGATGATAACATTTTTTTTTATATCCATCGCGGATTAAAAGCCATATTTGCCGAACCCATTTTATTATGCCTGCTGGGGTTCGCGGGCTTCTATATTTTGTTATCCATATTTAATGTACCTCCCTGGTTGTGTTTTATCGGGGGTTCTTTGTATGCGTTGGCGACCTTTAACCCACAAAGTATCGTAGCCGGGCATATAAATAAGGTATATGCCATGGCTTACATGGCACCGGTGCTGGCCGGAGTATTACTAATTATTCGGCAACGGTTTCTTGCTGGCATCGGCGTGGCGGCCCTGGCTTTGGGCATGCAGATTTTTTATGGTCACATCCAGATCAGTTATTATCTGTTTCTGATGATTATCGTGCTGGCGGTGGTAAGCGCGATTTATGCCTTTAAACAAAACAGGGTGAGACAACTGTTTGTGGCCGGTGGAATTTTGATACTGGTAGCCCTGCTGGGCATGGGTGGTAATACGACTAAACTCTGGACTTTGCGGGAATATGGCGAATCTACCATCAGGGGTGGGTCAGAACTTACCGCTAAAGCCGCACAGGGCACCGGGCTGGATAAAGAATATGCCCTGAGTTACAGCTACGGCATCTGGGAAATTTTCAATACGTTTATTCCAAGGTTTATGGGCGGTGGCAGTGCCGAGCCGCTTGATGAATCTTCTGAAACCTATCAGGCTTTGGTAAGCCACAATGTGCCCCAACAACAGGCGCAGGCTTTTGTGGAAAGGACACCTACCTACTGGGGCGATCAGCCTTTTACTGTTGGGCCGGTGTATCTGGGAGCTGTTTCTATATTTTTATTTGTGTTGGGGCTATTTCTAATTAAAGGGTATATCAAATGGTGGATCGTTATCGTAAGCGCGCTGGCCGTGCTGCTCGCCTGGGGCAGACACCTGGAATGGTTTACCGATATATTTTTCTATTATGTTCCGCTGTATAACAAATTCAGAACGGTAACCATGATTCTGGCCACTTTGCAGATTACCGTACCGCTGCTGGGGATTCTGGCACTGAAAAAAATAGTGATGGGCGAATTAGAGAATAAAGAAATTTTAAAATCATTGAAATACGCTGCTGGCATTTGCGGCGGCATTGCGCTTTTTTTCGGTCTGCTGGGCCCTTCCTTTTTTGATTTTTCAGCCCCCAATGATGCCCAGCTGACGCAAATGGTGGGCGGCGCTACCTGGCTAACCGAAGCCATTCGAGACGACCGTGCCTCTATGATGCGCATCGATTCTTTCCGGACTTTGATTTTTGTGCTTTTTTCAGCCGGCACCATTTATTTCTTTGTTACCGGTAAAATCAAAGCTACCTATCTGTTCCTAATTTTTTCTGGTCTGGTCTTTTTCGACTTATGGCCCATCGATAAAAAATACCTTAATAACGATGATTTTCAATCCAGAGAAAGACTGGAACAGCAGGCTTTTACCCCTACAGCGGCCGACCGGTCTATTACCCAGGATACCAGTTATTACCGGGTGTACAACCTTACCCAGAATCCTTTTAACGATGGGGTTACCTCTTATTTTCATAAATCAATCGGCGGATACAGCGCCATTAAACTGGGCCGGTATCAGGAACTGATTGAAGCTTACATCAGCAAAAACAACCGGCCGGTACTGAATATGCTAAACATCAAATATTTCATTACGGCCGATCAGCAGAATAACGCACCGGTAGCCCGGCGGAATGCCGATGCGGCTGGCAATGCCTGGCTGGTAGATGATTACCAATTGGTAGAAAACGCCGATGCGGAACTCGCAGCACTGGAATCGTTCAAACCCAGACAAACCGCGATTATTGACAAACGGTTCGCGGATCAGTTGGAAGGACTAACCATACAAAAATCGCCTGGCGATACCATCTGGCTTGCCAGTTACCATCCCATGAAAATGGTATATCAATCCAAAACGGCGGCAGACCGGCTGGCTGTTTTCTCCGAAATTTATTACCAACCCGGATGGAATAGTTTTATTGATGGCGAACCCGCGCCCCACATGCGGGCCGATTATGTGTTGCGGGCCATGAAGATTCCGGCAGGAGACCATACTATTGAATTCCGGTTTGAACCCAATTCTTTTTTCGTAGGCACTAAAATTTCCATCGCCAGCTCCATTGTGTTGGTGATTGTATTGTTATTGGTAATTATTAAACCTATTCTGGATAAGCGAAAAGGTAAAACAGAAGAAAAACCTGAAGTGCTGTTCTAAATTAAGTTTAATTAAAGAATTTTTTTATTCTTTTCAACATTTTACCAGTTAACCGGTTGATATCAGCCGAGATGCGGGTAAGCAAAATAAGCCCAAGAAAGGTAACCGCGATTATGCCCGATCGGACCATTAGTGTTACAACGGGTGAACTGAATTCAGGTACAAATTGGGCAACGCCAAAAGTAAATCCAAAAATCAGTAAGGCGATCGCATAATTCTTGTCGAATGGTTGAATTTTAAATTTTATCAGGATAAACAGGAAGTTCACCAGATTCCACAGCAATATGGATAACATAGTAGCGAAAGCGGCACCGTTGATGCCATAAATAGGTATAAATATCAGGTTGGTAACTACCAGCAAAACTGCCAGAAAAATAATGGTAAACAGGTTGAACCGATAGTAATCAGATTGCAGAATAATCTCGGTACTCAATCCCGTTCCCATTTCAACCAGTTTGGCAAGTCCGATAAAAAATACCACATATTTACCGGCCTGGTAAGTCTCGGAATTCGGAATCAGTTGAAACACGTCATCGATGTTGCACCAGATACCCAGAAACAACAATCCACCGGCAATAAACTGGTTCAGCGCTGATTTCCGATAAATATCCTGGATCTTATCTATATTATTAGCTGCCAATTCAACAGAAATAATGGGAGAACTGATTTGGGAAATTGATTTTCGTGGAATTTCAATCACGGCGCCCATATAAAAAGCGATGGCATAAATTCCGGTTTCTTCCAGATCCAAAAAAGCAGGAATCATCAGCGTATCTACTTTTCCTACCACAATGGAGCTAATGCCCGACAAAACTACTACAGAACCATAGGTTAAAATTTCTTTAATCAAAGGAAATTTGATAAAATCAAAGTCAGGCTTAAGAAACAATACCCTGGCTTTGTAAATATAATGCAATAATAAAATATCGATAACGCCATATGAAATTACCGTACCCAAAACCACCTGTGGAAAAGAGAGAACTCCAGTGAAATAAATGATGATCAACAGGGTAAATAGCAGCCTTAGCAACACATCGCGGTAAAAGGAAGGAATCACGGTTTTTAAATGTACCCGCATATAAGATTCGAGCACGCCATGAATGATGAGGAAAAATACGAGTAGCACCACATAATAGAAGTACTGGTTGATTTCAGGAGAATTTTCCTGGTATATTTCCAGCCAGAAATATTTGAAAGGAATAAAAATAAGGCAGAACAGCGAAAATCCGAGTGATGAATAGCCCAGCAATAAGGAAAGAAATCCCCGGTGGCCCTGATCGTGATTTTTAAATACCGGAAAAAATTTGTCGGCAATTCTGGGTGTTCCTAACCGGGCTAAGGATGAAAATAAAGCCGCGACGCTTTGCAAACTTTGTAACAGGCCAATTTCGCCAGGTTCCAGGTATTTGGGGAAAAGCCATAACAGGTTAAAAGCACCAATTACTACACCCAAATAGGCAATGACTGAAGTTTGTATACCCTGCCGGATAATAATTCCCATAGCATATGATAAAACCCGAAAATTAGTTTAAAGCAAGGAATGAAGAAAGAAAATATAAAAAATCGGAGTTTCTTAATTTTTGCGATTGAAAAGCCTTTTTACCGCGTAATATAGTTTTTTTTCCTTATTCCAGAAAAACTGAAACTGGCCTAGCGCACTGCCATATACCAATATTAATATTTGGTACGAAGGAAAAACAAAGAATAGATAGGTGATGGTTTTAAGCCACATAGGGGTGTCATCGGTATAACCCAGCGCCGAAAAAAGCCATTTTCTAAGATATACCACCGTCATACCGGTTACTGAAAAGGTAATTAAGATTAAAATAGTTTGCCACAAGGTCACGCCCCATTTTTCCTGGAGGCGCTGGAAAATATTTTCTTTCTCTTGATTATCAGTTTTAGATTGGGTTTTCATAAATAAATTTGAAGAATTAGATGCTTTACCAGTATGCTTCACCGCTCAGAAAACAAGGTTGTTTGTAGTAAGGTTCCCTAATGATAACTTCATTGAGGTTCGGTGCCAAATTTATAAAATAGTTTGGTTTATTTTACTTTCCATCCAAAATCTTTCGGAACGCGAAGTGGAAACTGAAGTCAAATATCCACAGTTTCTGCTACTAATGTAATCGCAGGGGAGTTGGAAGATCGAAAGCAAGAGAAAACCAATTCAAAACGCCACCTTCGATCTTCCAGTAAACCTCAATTCTATTTCAAAATGCCCGAAAAATCTCTTTAACTACCTGAACAGAAAGCCGCTGGGTGCTCTTCCTACCGAAAAATCTCTGATTTTAGTACCATCTGACTGATAAACAATTACGGTTCCATTTCCCTGGAAAGCATTGTTATCAGCAACCAGAAGTTCATTATTTTCAGGATTGATCCCAATCCCGTAAAAATTTGAGCCTGAAACCACAGGATCGGTAGAAACAGCAGTGGCATCAATTGGTAAAGCAAATACCTGGTCGGTAGAGGGATTGTAGCCTGTTGAGGTTAAATAATAAATTTGATCGCCGGATCCATTTATAGCCGTTTTCCCATTTGGTGATTGTCCAGTTAATAAAATGGTGGCTTCAACCGCATTGGTAGCCGGATTAATTCTGACCAGATTACCTTCTGGCGCCATAAAATCTCCAGTGCAAAGCACCCAAACTTTTCCATTTTTATCGATGGTAAAACTGTACGGTGCCTTGGAAACTTCAATGCTGTCAGCTATGGCGTCACTCTGGGCATCAATGATGTACACCAGATTGCTGCTACTGCCGGCCACATAAATTTTGTTACCAACAGCAAGCATTTGCTGCGGTCGAACCGGCAGCTGAATGGTATCGGAGATGGTATGGTTATTTAAATTCAGAATGGTGATAAATGACTGAGGGTCAGGCCCAAAAGCCGCGTTAACCGGTCCCCAATTGGCTACATAGCCCTTATCGCCTACCGCGGCGAAATCTACCGGATTTTGTAGTTCAGAAGTATCGGAAGGCGTAATGGAAGCCACCGATGTGAAAGTGCCTGCCTGCACCACTTCAATTTTATCAGCCACATTGGTAATAATATAAGCATTTTCCTCATGCATGCGTATTAACTGGATAAGGCCATTGATTTCACGGTTGTTTTCAGCGGCAAAAATATCAGGATATACTTTTGAACTATCAGTGTCGTAATAACTAACTGATCCATCCGAGTCGGAAAAATTACCCTCATTGGTAACAAAAATACCAGATTCATACTTCCCAGACGGCGTGAGCACTTCTTTATCGGGAGCACATCCTGTAAAGAAGAAAGTGAATAAAACTAAAAACAGAATCAGTGATTTAATTTCGAATCGCATTGTTTTTATTTGGTTAAATTATAGGTTAAACTGAGTTGATAGTTTCTGCCTGGCATGGCATAGTTGTTTACATTCTGAAAAGCCTTATTGAAAATATTTCTAATGCCCACGCTCACCAATATCTTTCCCTCACCCAGCGTTGGTTGGTATCCGATGCTGGTGTTTACCAACGCATAACCCTCCAGAAAATCGCTGTTATCAGCCAAAGTATACCGATATCCTGTATAACTTACCTGATTGATCCAATTCCATGCTTTGTAAGAAGCTCTGCCATAAGCGGATGCGGTATGCAAAGGGGTGTAGGGTAATTGTTTACCCACCGACTGGTCATATTCATTCAATCCTTTCTGATTGACAGACCGGGTATAACTGTAGTTTCCCCCGATCATCCAATTGAATTTTTTTTGCTTAGAAGAAATTTTGCCCGACCATTCTATCCCATGGGCATGTACTTTTCGAACATTTTCAGGGCGCCAGTAACTACCCATTGGTACCCAGATAATCCAGTTGTCAATCCATTGCTGGTAGATTCCCGCTTCTGAATTTACTTCCACATTTTTGTCCTGGTAGGTATAAGAAAAGCCACTTTCCAGATTATAGCCTTCCTCAGGAAGCAGTTCCGTATTTCCACCGGGCGTCCAGAACCGGTCATTCAAAGTAGGAATCCGATAGCTTCTGCCCAGTAAGTTTTTGAGTATAAGTTGCTGATGATCAGTTTTTAATAATTGCCATTCGCTACCAATAGACGGCGCAAAGGGTGCGTTAAAACCGGTTACAAAAGCTTGCCGAGCATTCAGATTCAGGCTCCATACGGGGAATGGATTGTAGCGCAATGACAGAAAAATATCATTCCGGTTTTCAGCATTATTTGTGGCGTAATTGTCAGATTTTCCCAAAACCCTCCTCCAATCCGCGCCTGTGTTCAAACTTAACTTTTCAGAAAAATCATGCTCATATCGCAGCGATGCAATCAGGCTTTGTGAAGTGGTGATAAAACTTTGGTTGTACAAAAAATAATCGTACAGGTAAGCAGCTTTTGCCCTGATATTCCCACTTTTGAGCGTTTTGTTATACGCTACCACCAACCTGAAATTTTCGTCTTTTTGCTGGTCGGTATTTTTCAGGTTCACCATTGAGGGTTGAAGCTCCCGCCTGCTACTTTGGTACCAGGCTTCCAGTTCCAGGTTTTGCCGGTTATTCCAACTGTAATTCAGGTTTTGTAAGGCCCCCAGATTTACAAAAGCGGCATTGGTTTGTTTTTCTACCGTCGAACCAGGTTTGGCAGTATTTTGAAAAGGAAAATCATTCTCTGACTGGTAGCGATAAATTTTGGTAGTGCCGGAAAATTTATTACGCCTGTAACTGCCGCCAATTCCGGTAAAGAACCGACCGAAACTGCCAAACTCTTGTTTTACATCCAACTTAAAATAATCAAAATCTGATTCTTTGGTTCCTAAATGTACCGTACCACCAATGGCATCGGAACCATACAAGGAGCTGGCAGAACCATATTGTAAAGCCACTTCATTAAAAAGAAACAGGGGAATATTCGCAAAATCGGATTGACCAACCGTAACCGAATTGATGTTGATACCATGCCAGAGCACAGCGGTATGGCTGGCCCCGGTGCCCCGGAACGATATACTGGACAACATGCCTGAACCGTATTCCTTAATATATACCGGTGTGGCAGCTTGCAACAGCCCTGCCAGCGAGCCTGAAATTTGTGAAGCGAACAGCGCCGAATCAATCCGCTGAATTTTACTTCCGGCCGCATATTTCTGGTACGGTGTCCCGGTTATCCTGATTTCCTCCAAATTCACGGTAGAAAGGGTATCCTGACCGAAAACAAAATTCTGAATGCTCAGAAAAAGTATTATAAGTGAAAAAATTCTGTTCATTTCTCAGTTTTATTGTTTTCAAAAGATGCAGTTCCCTGCCTGAGATTTTCCTTATCATTTAAATAAGCAATCATGCATTCAACCGTATGGCAGGTCATTTTTTTTCCCTTACCCTGAATCACCCATTCATAAGCTTCCACTCCTTTTACCTCAATGGAAACAGAAGCTACTCCTTCATCAATTACAATAAAGCCTTCTCTTTCCAATGCCCGTTTCGTCCAGAAAACGCCTGTAGGATCGCCCTGCACCCGGATGCTTTTTCTCCAGGGCGTATGCACCTGAAATGAGCCGGTCTGTCGGTTAAAGGTTTCGCCTTCTTTCCTGAAAGTTTGCTCAAAGGCTTTAGACAGCACCAGATCTTCCGGCACTCCGGTTATTATTTTTTTACCCAGCATCAGCCAAAGCTGGTCGGCCATCTGCAATGCCAGGTCCAGTTCGTGGGTAGAAAGCAGAATGGTTTTTCCATTGTCTCTGGCTAATTTGCGCAACAATCGCATGATCATGATCCGATTGGGAATATCCAGATGAGAGGTGGGTTCATCTAAAATCATTAAAGGAGTGTCCTGCGCAAGGGCACGGGCAATCAGTGCTTTTTGTAATTCTCCATCGCTTAACTCATACAAAGGCTGATTGGTCAGTGTGGTTACCTCAGCGGTGGTAATGGCCCAGTCAATTTTGCTTTTATCTGCTTTGGTCAGATGTCCCCAGCCGTTGGTGTAAGGAAACCGGCCCATTGCCACAAGGTCATACACCTGCATGTTTTTTACCACAACAGGATCGGTTAACACCACACTTAATTTTTTTGCCAGTTTTCGCGAAGCATAATCTTTTATCCTTTTATCCGACAGATTGACCTCGCCTTCCAAAGGTTTTTGTATGCCGGTGAGTGTGCGGATCAATGTTGATTTCCCGGAACCATTTACCCCTAATACACAGGTGAGCTGCCCTTTTTGTAATTGTATGTTGGCAGCCACGGTTAAGGATACCGAAACTTTCCGGAACCTGTTTTTTTTGTAAAATCCAGTAGTCAGATTTTCAGTGGACAATATAGTTCCAGGCTTGTTCATGAAAAAGACATTCTTAATTGGTTTTGCCGCAAAATCACCCAAATCACTACTGGAGAGCCCAGCAAGGCGGTAACCGCATTAATGGGTAAAGATTGATCGCTGCCGGGAAGTTGTGCCATGATATCACAAAAGAGCATCAGGATGCTCCCGATTAAGCAAGTTGCAGGAATCAGGATTTTATGGTCTGAAGTACCAAACAACGCCCTCGACAGATGCGGTACCGCAATACCTACAAAACCGATGGGTCCGCAGAACGCTGTTACTCCGCCTGCCAGAAGCCCGGTTGCGGAAATAATAAATATTCTTGATTTTAAAATATCCAGTCCCATGCTTTTTGCATAACCTTCTCCTAACAACCAGGCATTCAATGCTTTTGCGGAAAAAATGGTCAATACCAATCCTGCCAGCACGGTAACAGCCAATACCACCAGATGCTGACGGGTTACACCGCCCAGGCTGCCGAACGTCCAGATCAGGAAATCCTGGATTTGCTGCGGATTGCTGTAATATTGCCAGATGCTGACGATGGCCAGGGTGATATTGCCCACCATAATGCCCACAATCAGTAACACCACATTATCTCTGATTCGGGTGGCTATCATAATAATGAGGAGCAGCACCATGATGGCTCCTGCCACCGCTGCCAGCACCATCAACCAGCCTTGCGGAATTCCCAAACTTCTAATGGTATACATACTGGTAGCCATTCCGGAAGACAACATGACCAGCGCCACACCCAGGCTGGCACCGGAAGTAATGCCCAGCACCGATGGCCCGGCCAAAGGATTACGAAATAAAGTTTGCATTTGCAGACCCGCCACTGACAAAGCGCACCCTGCCAGCATCGCCGTAAACGCTTTCGGAATCCGGATAAGGGTAATAATGTTATTCCAGGCTTCATTTTTGGTATCCTTTCCTGCAATGATCCTGATTACCTCAATGGCAGGAACGCGCACAGAGCCCAGCATAATATCAGCCAGCATAAAAGCGAACAGCAGAACCACCAGCAAAACCATCAGCAGCAGGGCAGGTTTGTTGGAATGATGAATAGATTTTTTAGGTAAGGTAGCTGTTTCCATCTTTTTTTTCTTGATCAATACTCAACCCTGTTATGATAATACAATTCGTAATCAGGTAATAATTGTGGATAAAAGGCCTTGATATAATCTGCCAGAATGAGGTGCGGATTTACCACTCCGGAAGTCCAGTACGCATTGCCTCCACCCTCACACATTCTTTTATTATTAATATAAACCTGCCCCGTTTTAAATGATTTGAAACTGGAAAACCGGGAATCTCTTTCCCGCAGATCATTTTTACTTGTAATCAGGTCGCCGGGAAACCAGAAGTTGGCTTGTAAAGCAACAGGATATACGGTTTCGAAATCAAAACTCAGTGAACCAGATTCAGGACTGTCAGACCAGTGATATTTCGCGCCTGCATCATAAAGCAAATGTGCCAGATAACTATTCCCTCCCGGCACATACCAGGTTCCTTTATAGGGCATGCTGCTGATTGCTGATACCCGATCTTTTTCCGGCACTGAAGCGGCCAGTGTCTTTAGCTTATTATATTCGGTTTCTATATGATTGAAATAGATGTTTGCTTCTTTCTCTTTATTCAGCAAAGCGCCCATCAGTTTAATCCACTCCCCACGTCCTAATAAAGTATTTTCCAGCCATTCGGAATTCACCATTACCGGAATGCCGGCCTGTTGGAGGACAGTATATTGCCGGAAAGTCGCTGATTGCATGCCGGAGGCCATCAGCAGGTCAGGATGGGCGGAAATAATTCTTTCGGAATTCAATGTATTGTCCTCGCCTACGGAAATCAGTTGGTTACGAGCCGCTTTTTGCCGAAGATCCAGATTACATAAAAATTCCGTATTGGCTACACCCTGCAAAATGTCATTACTTTCAAGCGCTTCCACAAGGCCCAGGTGGGTGGTAGAAAGTACAATTAACTTTTGAAGCGGAATATTGATTACTGGCAAGTCCTGATATGGTTCCGGTACTGCTGTATTGTGCGACAGCAGGAGGTAACTCAACGTATCGGCCACATCCTGGAATGGTTTCAGAATATGTACAATTTTAAAGGACGGACCATATTCAATCGTAAACCCTTGTGCGTATTTAATGTTGAGTGAATCTGAAATTAAAGCAATATCTGGGAAATTCGCTGATTGATGCTTCTGGTTTTCAGAAGGCGTATGCTGGCAGGCGGCGCTCAGCATTAAAAGCGCATATAGGAAGAATATCCTCCATTTGCCAGGCAGGGAACATGTCAGGGATTCACAGCAAAATGTGCTGTGAAAATCAGCTGGGTTTGTAAGCATAGGGCCTGTTGCCTTTCACCCGAAGGCATTTACGGTGAATGCAATGGCAGGTCTTCTGACTTCTTTCGCTTTCTGTGGTCTTCCCATTTTTGATAAAACAGTGACCAGGATTTACAGAAAGATTTTTCAGGGCTGAGCCTGAGAAAGTTACAGCAGCGGGGACTGTCCCGGACTTCCACCGGATTCCCTTTTCGTTCGGCGACCAAACAAGTTGGGCAGAAACCATAACATGCCACAAAAGTGCTATATTAATTTAACAAATAAAACAATCGGGTAGACTTTCTATACTTTTTGAAACGTTTGTCAGTATTGCCCAACTATAGCGTTTTACTGGTTTATCCTTTTAAAATTTAATGAACATAAGTACATTCGTACTGCTCTTTCAATTTTATGAATACCAACTTAATTTGCTTCAAGAATGCTGAAAGTATATGGCTTTTTACCTTTTCTGATAATTATCTTATTTATTAATACAGGATATGCGCAGGAAGAAGTGAATCTGCTTGATGAGCTTTTTACAAAATACCATCGTTACGAAGATTTTCAGGGTGCCGTACTGGTGGCTGAAGAAGGCAATATTGTATATAAAAATGCCTTTGGCCTTGCCAATCGTGAATGGAATAACCTCAATCAGCCCGATACAAAATTTGACCTGGCTTCGCTCAGTAAGCAGTTTCTGGCAGTACTGATTTTACAACTGGAGCAGGAAGGTAAAATTGATCTGGACAGTACGCTTTCCACTTACTATCCTGAATACCGGAAAGATACCGGGGAAAAAATAACGATCAAACAATTGCTTTCACACACGTCAGGCATTCCGAATTACACCAATATTCCCTACGTATGGTCCGATTCGCTGATGAACCGGTATACCAAAGAGGATTTGGTAAAGAAATTTTGCAGCATGGATCTTGAGTTCTCCCCCGGATCGCGATACCAGTATAACAATACAGGCTATTTTCTGCTGAGCATGGTGGTTGAAAAAATCACCGGAAACTCCTTTGAAGAGGAACTGCAAAAAAGAATTTTTACACCATTACAAATGACCCATTCCGGCGTGGACGACCGAAATAAAGTCCTGGAAAAAAGAGCCTACGGTTATACTAAAAACCTGGACGGATACACCAATGCGCCCGGTGTATATATGCAAAACCTGCAGGGGGCCGGCAATTTATATTCTACCGTGGACGACCTGTTAAAATGGGATCAGGCCCTATACACCTATCGTTTGGTTAACAAAAGGAGTTTTCAAAAAATGATTACCCCCCAAACTCCGCCAAAAACCGACTGGATTACCCCATATGCGAACAGTTATGGTTTTGGCGTGGGTCTGGCAAAT
Source organism: Cyclobacteriaceae bacterium (assembly GCA_041745535.1). Taxonomy (GTDB): domain Bacteria; phylum Bacteroidota; class Bacteroidia; order Cytophagales; family Cyclobacteriaceae; genus JBGTIS01. The sequence continues at coordinate 56,265 of JBGTIS010000391.1, forward strand.
GTAGATCCGGCAAGCAAAGGAGGCGATAGCCTGGAAATGCAGTTCCACAGTGGGCACATTTCAGGCTTCAGTTCATATATGGCCCGTTTTCCGGAAAGGAAAATTCTGGTGATCATTCTTAGTAATCTGGGTGGTATCAGCACCTCCCGTATGAACGAAATTGCCCAGCAGGCCAAAAATATTATTTATGGAATACCTTACGAAATGCCCCAAAGGGCTTTGGCACCTGTGCTGTACAAAGTTACCCGGGAAGAAGGCCTTGAAGCAGCCATAAAAAAATACCATTACCTGGTTGAGTCATTCCCTTATGATTATAAAAGCACGGAAAAAGAACTGGAAAAACTGGCCCAGGACCTGATGAATACCAAGCAGCAGGAAGCCGCTATTCGATTTTTGGAGTTAAATGTTTTTATTAATCCAAACTGGCGCACTTTTAATTCATTGGCGGAAGCATTTAAAAAGAACAACAATCCGGAAGAAGCTATGAAATATTATAAGAAGTCGCTGGGAGAAAATCCGGGCAAAACTGATTTAGAAAAACTGGCTCGTGAGGAAAGCAGGCAAGCCATTAAAAATTTAAAGAAAAGTTTATAAATGAAATTATGAAAGCGGTAATGACAGAACTGTTTGATTATAATTATCATATCAACGAAAAATTTATTGTGGCCATAGAAACCACGGACACGCCTAAGGAAGAAATGGTAAAATTTTTCAGCCATATTTTAACCGCACATGGAATCTGGCTGGAAAGAATTAAGGGAAAAATTCCATCCGCTCAACCCTGGGATTTGCTCAGCATCCAACAATTCAGAGAAAAGAACCTGACTACTTATCAGCATACCTCCCAACTGCTTTCGGTAACAAGCCAGGCAGACCTGGAAAAAACCATTACCTATAACACTAGTAAAGGTGAGCCTTTCCAGAATCTGACGCGTGATATTTTTATGCAAATTATTAACCATTCAACCCACCATAGGGCACAGAT